>JAKOOD010000522.1 GCA_022701635.1 Burkholderiaceae bacterium
CTCAACGACGCAAGCCGAACCATGAAGCACCCCGAAGACCAGCGCACCATCGAACTTCCACTCGCCCCCAACAGTGCGAAAAAGCGCGGTCGTCCACCCAAGGACGACGCGATGAGCGATGCCGAGCGTGCGCGCCGCTACCGTGCGCGGCAGCGGATGTTGCCGAAGGATGCATGGAATTACGAGCACGTGACCGACCAGGCACGCGCCGAGATCGGGCGCCTGCTGGGCGGCCTGGCGGACAAGCCGGCGACCGAAGCCGAATTGATGACCCAGTGGGCCTACGGCATGTTCCTGCTGTGGGACCGGGTCACGGCCCAGGTCCAGCGCCCGGACGACCGGCGCCAGTTGCTGGCGCTGGTGTCGGGCTGAAGCCGTGCGAAGCCGGGGCGCGGCTCAAGGCGCGCCGACTGCCACCGAGCTCATCTGGATTACCGGCTTCTGGTTGGTGTAGTTCGGAATATCGCCCATGATTTCCTGCGTGTGCGGCCCGAAACCGGCCTGGAAGGCCTCGACCGAGTCGCAGAACAGGTGGCCCATCGCGATATAGGGCGCATTCGGATCCGTCGAACCGGGCGCAAGGGCGACGTCGACCGTGTAGTAGCGAAGCTGGCTGCCCATGCGTTCCTTCACCATCGGCATATGCCGCTCCACATAGTAGGCCGTGTCGAAACGGGCGTCCGGGCCGTTCGGGTACATCACGCTCACCTTGATCATTGCCGCTCTCCTGGTAGTTGACACGCGTAGTTGACACGCGTAGTTGACACGCGTAGTTGACACGTCTAGTTGACACGTCTGGTGGACCATCCTGGACACTCATGCTGCGCCAGGCGGCGCCGCTTGGCAAGCACTGTCCAGTTGCAAGCCGTCCGGATGCGTGTAGCAGACGAAATCGCTGCCGCGCGCAAACGCCAGCAGCGTCATGCCGGCAGTCTCCGCCAGTTCGACCGCGGCCAGCGTCGGCGCCGACATGCCGACCAGCGCCGACACGCCGGCCAGGCTGGCCTTCTGCGCCATCTCGAAGCTGACCCGGCTCGTAATCAGCAGGAAGCCGTCCGCAGGGGCGGCCTTGGCGCGCGTCATCGCGCCGATCACCTTGTCGAGGGCATTGTGGCGGCCGACGTCCTCGCGCACGATGCGCAATTCGCCATCCATGCCGCACCAGGCGGCCGCGTGGGCGGCACCGGTCAGGCGGGTCAGCGCCTGGCGCGGGCCGATCTCACGCAGTGCGCGGCCCACGCCTTCGGTATTGAAGCCCTGCGCGCGCGCCAGCGTCGGCAGCGGCCGGCATACCTGGTCGAGGCTGTCGACCCCGCACAGGCCGCAGCCGGTACGGCCGGCCAGCGTACGGCGCCGTTCCTTGAGCGCCATGAAGGCGCTGCTGGCGATCTCGATCTCGACCGTGATGCCGGCGGCGCCGTTGACGACGTCGACGCCGTAGCACTCGCCCGGCTGCGCGATGATGCCTTCGCTGAGCGAGAAGCCGAGCGCGAAATCCTCGAGGTCGGCCGGGGTCGCCATCATCACCGCGTGTGATATCCCGTTATACGTCATCGCAATGGGATGCTCTTCCACCACGAGGTCGTCAGCTTTGCTGAACACGCCATGTTTCATCCGCACCACAGGACGCGATTGCGACGTTTTCGGCAATTCCCCGGCCGATTCTTGTGCGGAATCATTTGTAATCGGTAGTTTCATCAAAAGAAAATCATTTAACTAGTGGTTGCAAGGCAATACACGAAACCACGAAGAAACGTTGTGGATTCTACGTATTTCCCGTGCATACAGTCCTGTTTTCGAACATGGTAGCACCAAGGTTTCCATAGAGTGGTAAAGTAGCGGAGCAATACTTTCCCCTTAGAAGGATTATTCATGAACCAGATGTCACGGCGCCAGTTCCTTCGGGTCTCCGGCGCGACGATCGCGGGTTCCAGTCTGGCAGTGCTCGGCTTTACCCCGGCTACGGCATTGGCCGAAGTCCGGCAGTACAAGCTTGCCCGCACGACTGAAACCCGTAATACCTGCCCCTACTGCTCCGTCGGTTGCGGCATCCTGATGTATGGCCTGGGCGATGGCGCGAAAAACGTTGCCGCCTCGATCATCCACATCGAAGGCGACCCGGACCACCCGGTCAACCGCGGCACCCTGTGCCCGAAAGGCGCTTCGCTGGTCGATTTCATCCACAGCCCGAGCCGCCTGCTGGAGCCGGAATACCGCGCACCGGGCAGCAACGAGTGGACCAAGATCTCGTGGGACAAGGCCCTCGACCGTATCGCCAAGCTGATGAAGGAAGATCGCGACGCGAACTTCATCGAGCAGACCCCGGACGGCAAGACCGTCAACCGCTGGCTCACCACCGGCATGCTGGCCGCATCGGCTGCCAGCAATGAAGCAGGATACATTACCCACAAGACGATCCGGTCTTTGGGTATGCTCGCATTCGACAACCAGGCGCGTGTTTGACACGGTCCGACGGTGGCAGGTCTTGCCCCGACGTTTGGCCGTGGTGCGATGACGAATCACTGGGTCGACATCAAGAACGCCGATGTCATCCTCGTCATGGGCGGCAATGCCGCTGAAGCACACCCGTGTGGTTTCAAATGGGTCACCGAAGCAAAGGCCCACAATAAAGCGAAGCTGGTCGTGGTCGACCCGCGCTTTACCCGTACCGCGTCCGTCGCCGACTTCCACGTCTCGACGCGTACCGGCACGGACATCGTATTCCTGGGTGCGATCGTCAACTACCTGCTGACGAACGACAAGATCCAGCACGAGTATGTCCAGAACTACACGGACATGTCCTTCATCGTGCGCGAGGATTACCAGTTCAACGACGGTATCTTCTCCGGCTACGACGAGAAGGCCGGCAAGTACACCGACAAGACCAGCTGGAACTACGAGATCGGCGACGACGGTTTCGCCAAGGTCGATCCGACCATGCAGCACCCGCGCTGCGTATACCAGCTGATGAAGCAGCACTATGCCCGCTATACGCCGGAAAAAGTGCAGCAGATCTGCGGCGTGGCGCCGGAACAGTTCCAGAAAGTGGCGGAGACCCTGGCATCGACCGCGGTCCCGGGCCGTGTCGCGACCATCCTGTACGCGCTGGGCTGGACCCACCACTCGACCGGCGCCCAGACCATCCGCCTCGGCGCGATGGTCCAACTGCTGCTGGGTAACATCGGCGCGGCGGGCGGCGGCATGAACGCGCTGCGCGGCCACTCGAACATCCAGGGCCTGACCGACCTCGGCCTGATGTCGAACCTGCTGACCGGCTACATGACGCTGCCGTTCGAAGCGGAACAGGACTTCGGCAAGTTCATCGAGGCACGTGCCTCGAAGCCGCTGCGTCCCAACCAGCTGAGCTACTGGCAGAACTACAAGAAGTTCCACGTCTCGCTGATGAAGACCTGGTGGGGCGACGCCGCCACCACCGACAACAACTTCGCCTTCGACTACCTGCCGAAGCTGGACAAGCCGTACGACCTGCTGCAGGCGATCGAGCTGATGCACCAAGGCAAGATGAACGGTTACATCTGCCAGGGCTTCAACGTGATCGCGTCGGCCCCGAACAAGCAGAAGACCACCGAAGCGCTGGCCAAGTTGAAGTGGCTGGTCATCATGGACCCGCTGGAAACGGAAACCGCCGAGTTCTGGAAATCGCACGGCGAATTCCACAAAGTCGACCCAAGCCAGATCCAGACCGAGGTGTTCCGCCTGCCGACTACCTGCTTCGCCGAAGAACGCGGTTCGCTGGTGTCGTCGTCGCGCGTGCTGCAGTGGCACTGGCAAGGCGTCGAGCCGCCGGGCAAGGCACGTTCGGACATCGAGATCATGTCCGAGCTGTTCCTGCGCATGAAGCAGGCGTACGTGAAGGACGGCGGCAAGTTCCCGGACCCGATCGTCAACCTGACCTGGCCGTATGCCAAGCCGAGCAGCCCGACCCCGGAAGAACTCGCGATGGAGTTCAACGGCAAGGCGCTGGCCGACGTGCTCGATCCGAAGGACCCGACCAAGGTGCTGGCCAAGAAAGGCGAGCAGCTGGGCAGCTTCGGCCTGTTGCGCGACGACGGCTCGACCGCTTCGGGCAACTGGATCTGGTGCGGCAGCTGGACCCAGGCCGGCAACCAGATGGGCCGCCGCGACAACAGCGACCCGACCGGTATCGGCAACACCCTGAACTGGGCGTGGGCATGGCCGGCCAACCGCCGCGTGCTGTACAACCGTGCCTCGGCCGACACCAAGGGCAAGCCGTTCGACCCGAAGCGCAAGCTGGTGGCCTGGAACGGTGCGACCTGGAGCGGGCCGGACGTGCCGGACTTCAAGTTGGACGAGGATCCGGCGGGCGGCATGAACCCGTTCATCATGAACGCCGAAGGCGTGGCGCGTTTCTTCGCCCGCGGCCAGATGAACGAAGGTCCGTTCCCCGAGCACTACGAGCCGTTCGAGAACCCGGTCGGGAAGAACCTGATGCACCCGAACAATCCGAAGGCGGTCAGCAATCCGGGCGCCCGCGTGTTCCCGGGTGACCGTGCGCAGTTCGGCACGCATGAGGAGTTCCCGGTGGTGGCAACCACCTACCGCCTGACCGAGCACTTCCACTTCTGGACCAAGCACGTGCGCCTGAATGCGATCATCCAGCCGGAGCAGTTCGTCGAGATCGGCGAAGCGCTGGCCAAGCAGATCGGCGTCAGCAGCGGCGAGACGGTGAAGGTGAGCTCGAAGCGCGGCCATATCATTTCGAAGGTCGTGGTGACCAAGCGGATCAAGTCGCTCAAGATCGACGGCAAGGAAACCCACACCGTGGGCATTCCGCTGCACTTCGGTTTCAAGGGCCTGACCAAGCCTGGCTACCTGACCAACACGCTGAGCCCCGTCGTGGGCGATGGCAACTCGCAGACCCCGGAATTCAAGTCGTTCCTGGTGAAAGTCGAGAAGGCATAAGGCTCCCGAGAGAATATTTATGGCATTACAATCTTTGGATATCAAGCGGGTTTCCGCTACCACGACGGTTCCGCCGACCAATCGTCATCCGGCGGCCGGCGAGGTCGCCAAGCTGATCGACGTTTCGAAGTGCATCGGTTGCAAGGCGTGCCAGACCGCCTGCATGGAATGGAACGACGTGCGCGACGAAGTCGGCGTCAACGCGGGCGTGTATGACAACCCGCTCGACCTGACGCCGAAGTCGTGGACCGTGATGCGCTTTGCGGAGCACGAGACCAACGACGGCAACCTCGAGTGGCTGATCCGCAAGGACGGCTGCATGCACTGCGAAGAGCCGGGCTGCCTCAAGGCCTGTCCGTCGCCGGGTGCGATCGTGCAGTACAACAACGGCATCGTGGACTTCCACGAGGAAAACTGTATCGGCTGCGGCTATTGCGTCACCGGCTGCCCGTTCAACATTCCGCGCATCTCGAAGGAAGACAACCGCGCCTACAAGTGCACCCTGTGCTCGGATCGCGTGGCTGTCGGCCAGGAACCGGCCTGCGTCAAGACCTGCCCGACCGGCGCCATCGTGTTCGGTACCAAGGTGGCGATGAAGGAACACGCCGCCAGCCGTATCGAAGACCTGAAGGAACGCGGCTACCAGAACGCCGGCCTGTACGACCCGGCCGGCGTGGGCGGCACCCACGTGATGTACGTGCTGCACCATGCGGACCGTCCGGCGCTGTACCACGGCTTGCCGAACAATCCGCGGATCAGCCCGATGGTCGGGTTGTGGAAAGGCGCCACCAAGCCGCTGGCCCTGCTGGGCATGGCGGCGGCGGCGGTCGCCGGGTTCTTCCACTACACCCGTGTCGGTCCGAACGAGGTCAGCAAGGACGAGGAAGCCGAGGCGCTGCATGAAGCCCGCCAGTTGAAAGGGGAAAAGCATGAAGCGTGATCAAGACGGCAACCTGATCAAGTTGCGCCACGACAAGGACGGCAATCCGGTCATCCAGCGCTACACGCCCAACGAACGCAGCAATCACTGGCTGACGGCAATCTGCTTCATCGTGCTGGCGCTGACCGGCCTGGCCATGTTCCACCCTGCCATGTCGTGGCTGGCGCTGCTGTTCGGCGGCGGCCAGTGGACCCGCATCCTGCACCCGTTCTTCGGTGTGGTGATGT
>JAKOOD010000252.1 GCA_022701635.1 Burkholderiaceae bacterium
CCATCGGCATCAGCACGTTGTAGCCGTTCATCCGCAGGTAGCGGTACATCACGTCGTTGATCGTATAGTTGCGCACGTGACCCATGTGCAGCTTGCCCGACGGGTAAGGCAGCATCGAGCAGGCGTAATACTTGCCTTTTGGGAAACGCGGGTCGTGTTCGACCGCTTTATAGGCGTCGATCGACTTCCAGTAGGCCTGGGCGGCCTGTTCGACTTCGGCTGGACTATATTTATCTTGCATGATGTTCTGCGGACTGAATGGAGGTGAGCAGAACATTATACCGGCACATAGGTCCACCGGGATGGGTGGCGGGGCCTAGCGCAGTTCGAGTTCCAGCGCCGGCTTCTCGCCGTAGTCTTCGTAACGCTCGTTGATGCCGATGATGCAGAACGCCATCTCTTCCAGCACGTCCTCGGCACGTTCCCTCAGGGCTGCCGAGTGGGTGACCACGATGTGCAGGGTTTCGTCCGGCTTGAGGCGGATGCTGCTCATGCCGTCTTCGTCGCGCAGGTAGCTGAGGCAGTCGACCCAGGAATCCATGGTGTGCGGATACGAGTCCGGGAAGCCGAAGGCGCGGGCGCTCTCGATGTGGAAGCTTTCTGCGTCGGTGATGGCGGCGCCGTTCAGTTCGACGGTGGGCATGTGAAGTCTCCTGCTCCGCCGTCATTCCCGCAAAAGCGGGAATCCATACGCCGCGTGAGTTGTGGCTCAGCATGGATTCCCGCTTCCGCGGGAATGACGGTAATTAATAAGTTCGCGGTATAAAAAATTCGTGGATGCTGCGGCAGGTGTGCAAACAAAAACGCCCGCCGTCCCGGTCAGTATGCCAGCAGATCGCCGGTCAAGCCGTCCAGTTCGGCGGGCGTCGCGCGGGGCGCGTCAGGAGGTCAGGCTTTCAGGCCCAGCACATCCTGCATGTCGTAGTAGCCGGTCGGCTTGTCGGCCAGGAAGCGCGCGGCGCGCAGCGCGCCCTGGGCGTAGCTGACGCGGCTGCTCGACTTGTGACTGATCTCGATGCGCTCGCCGGTGCCGGCGAACAGCACCGTGTGGTCGCCGACGATGTCGCCGCCGCGCACGGTGGCGAAGCCGATGGTCGACGGGTCGCGCTCGCCGGTCACGCCTTCGCGGCCGTAGACGGCGCATTCCTTCAGGTCGCGGCCGAGCGCGTCGGCGATCACTTCGCCCATCTTGAGCGCGGTGCCGGACGGGGCGTCGACCTTGTGGCGGTGATGGGCTTCGATGATCTCGATGTCGTAGCCTTCCGCGAAGTTCTTCGCGGCCATTTCCAACAACTTCAGCGTGACGTTCACGCCGATGCTCATGTTCGGGGCGAACACGACCGCGGTCTTGTCGGCGGCGGCGCGGATCGCGGCCTTGCCTTCGTCATCGAAACCGGTGGTGCCGATGATGACCTTGACGCCCTTTTGGGCGCAGACGTCGAGGTGGCGCAGCGTGCCTTCCGGGCGGGTGAAGTCGATCAGGTAGTCGGCGCCATCCAGGCCCTTGTCCAGGTCCGCCTGGATGACCACGCCGGTCAGCTGGCCCGAAAAGGCGCCGGCGTCCGACCCGATGAAGGGCGAACCTTCGCGGTCGAGTGCGCCTGACAAGACAGCGTCGGGTGCGGCGGCGATGGCTTCGATCAGCATGCGCCCCATGCGGCCGCTGGCACCGGCCACGGCGATTTTCAACTGGGTCATGCCTTACTCTCCTTTTGCTGCTTTTTCCTGCTTGCGCTTGATGTCGTCGATGTCTTCTTCCGCGCTCTTCTGCTCCCACTTGGAGATGCCGATCAGGCGATTGATGTAGTCGCGCTCGCTCGGCAGGTTGCCGCCGTCGAAGTGGTCGACCTTGTCATCCTTGAAATACACGGTCACGCGGCTGGTGGTCAGCTCGCCGTTGCCGCGCGCCAGGTAGAACGGGTAATCCCAGCGGTCGCGGTGGAAGGTGTCGGTCAGCAGCGGCGTGCCGAGCACGAACTTGACCTGGTCGCGGGTCTGGCCGGGCTTCAGTTGCTTGATCATTTCTTCGGACACGAAGTTGCCTTGCTGGATGTCCGGCCGGTAGGGCGAGAACACCCACAGGAATTTCTGCAGCTTGGTGACGCGGGTGGTCTGGGCACCGGAGTTTGCGGCTGCCGCAGCCTTGTCGGCGTCGGCGGCGACCGCGGTCGCCGCGGTGCTCACCGGCGCGGCCGGCTTGGTCTGGTTACGCCAGGATGCGCAACCCGACAGCAGCAGCGCCGTGCAGGCGACACCTGCCACGAGCGCAGGGCGCACGTGGAAACGATGGAAAACGGCATTCTTGATGCGCATATCTAATCCCAAAACAAGTGAGCGAGAGCTCGTAAACCAGGCCTGAATGATCGAGCGGGCGCTCGGAAAACGCTATATCATAAAGCACTCCGCCCATATCCGAGTAACAAAACATGAGCAACAACCCAACCGACCTGAAGGCCAGCGGCCTGAAAGCGACTCTGCCGCGCCTGAAAATCCTCGAAATTTTCCAGAACAGCGCGGTCCGGCACCTGACGGCGGAAGATGTCTATAAAACCCTGCTGAACGAAAACATGGATGTCGGCTTGGCAACTGTTTATCGCGTCCTGACCCAGTTCGAGCAGGCCGGACTCCTGAACCGCAACCATTTCGAAACCGGCAAGGCGATCTACGAACTGAACGCCGGCTCGCACCACGACCACCTCGTCTGTCTAGACTGCGGCCACGTGGAAGAGTTCTACGACGAGGAAATCGAATCGCGCCAGCAAAAGATTGCGCTGGAGCGCGGTTTCAAGATTACCGAACACGCGCTGGCAATCTATGGCAATTGC
>JAKOOD010000273.1 GCA_022701635.1 Burkholderiaceae bacterium
TCCATCTCGTTGACGGCCCAGTTCAGCGCGTGGCCGGCCTGGCGCATATCGGTGACGACCGGCGCCAGCAGGTGCGGAATGCCCTCGTACACCGACATTTCCAGCATCTTCGGGTCGATCAGGATCAGGCGCACGTCGGCCGGGTCGGCCTTGTACAGCAGCGACAGGATGGTGGCGTTGATGCCCACCGACTTGCCGGAACCGGTGGTACCCGCGACCAGCAGGTGCGGCATCTTGGCCAGGTCGGCCACCACCGGCTTGCCGGCGATATCCTTGCCCAGCGCGACGGTCAGTGCCGAGGCGCTGTCGGCGTACACCTTGGAACCGACGATTTCCGTCAGGCGCACGATCTGGCGTTTAGGGTTCGGCAGTTCCAGCGCCATGTAGTTCTTGCCGGGGATGGTCTCGACCACGCGGATCGAGGTCAGCGACAGCGAGCGTGCCAGGTCGCGCGCCAGGTTGACGATCTGGCTGCCCTTGACGCCGGTGGCCGGCTCGATTTCGTAGCGGGTCACGACCGGCCCCGGATAGGCGGCCACGACCTTGGCTTCGACGCCGAAGTCGGACAGCTTCTTCTCGATCAGGCGGCTGGTGAATTCCAGGGTCTCGATGGCGACCGATTCCTGGGCCGGCGGCGCTTCGTCCAACAGGCCCAGCGGGGGCAGCGTGGAATCGCCCGAGACTTCGAACAGCGCGGTCTGGCGTTCCTTCTCGGCGCGTTCCGAACGCGGCACGCTGACCATTTGCGGCTCGATCTTGATCGCGGACGGGGCCGAAGCCGGAGCCGGAGCCGGAGCGGCGGATTGAACAGCAGTGGCACGGACAGCCGGCGCGGCCGGCGTCCGGGCAGGCTGCTGGAAGGGTTCGTCGTCGAGCGCCGGTTCGGCCGGCGCCTTGGCCAGCGACATCTGCGGCTCGTGGCGCGGCTCAGTGCGCGGCTCCACCCTGCCCTCGCCCGCGGCCGGCTCGGTTTTCGTCTTCGCCTTGACCTTGGCCATGGCCTTGGCCAGGAAGCCCGGCTGCGCAGACGGCTCTTCGAAGCGCTCTTCGTCGAGCACGTCGTCGGGCGTACGGGTATCGAGATGGTGACCAACAGCGGGCTCGTGCTTCAGCACCGGCGCATTGCCGTGCTTCTCGACGAACTTGGCACGCTCGTGCACCACCGCCTCGTCGCGTCGGTGCGCCGCGACTTCGCCCAGCGCGCGGTCTTCGCGGTCTTCGTAGCGCAGGCGGAACCAATCCCAGCCACGCTCGACCGATTCGCCGATGCGTTCGGCCGTCGCCAGCCAGGACACCTGGAAATACCAGGAAAAGCCGAGGCCGAACAACAGCAGCAGCAACAGGGTGGCCCCGGTGAAGCCGAAGGCGGTATGGGCGGCGTGGCCGATCAGCTGGCCCAGCACGCCGCCGGCCGCGCGCGGCAATTCGACCTTGAGCGACCACATGCGCAGGTATTCGAGTCCCACGCTGCCGGCGAACATCAGGGCGAAGCCGACCCAGCGGATCACGGTCTCGCCCTGGTGCTCGGGTTCGGGGAGCGGCTGCTCGACCACGAAGCGGCTATGCAGGCGGCGGTAGCCTTTATACACGGCACGCGTAAAACAGACGCACAACCACCAGGCAGAAAAACCGAAGATGAACAGCAGCAGGTCCGCCAGCCAGGCGCCGGCGCGGCCACCGAGGTTGGCGACGTGGGCCACCGCGTTTTCGTGCGACCAGCCTGGATCGGCTTTGTTATAACTGAGCAGGATGAGGATGAAATACAACAAGGCGACAGCCGTGGCCAGCCAGCGCGCCTCGGACAGCAGGCGCACGAGCCGGTTCGGCAGTGGCTGCCGGGGCGCCCGGGGCTTGTGGGTGTAGGTCGATCCGGTCGAACCGGTCGCAGGACTATTCTTGCTCATACGAGAGGGCACTGAATGAAGCCGATACAGCGAAAGATGTTCATTCTAAGCCATATATGGCAGGGACGGCCCCACGATTCATGCTTGTTTGCATCATCGAATATAATCTCCGGTCCGATTCCCCTTGATTCCGATGACCGGCGCCCCCACTTGCCGCCCATCATCACCTGATAAGACGTTCAACATGACCACTCGCAAACACGCCAAAGTCCTGATCCTCGGTTCCGGTCCTGCCGGCTACAGCGCCGCCGTTTACGCCGCGCGCGCCAACCTCAATCCGATGCTCGTGACCGGCGTCGAGCAAGGCGGCCAGCTGATGACCACCACCGATGTCGAGAACTGGCCGGGCGACCCGCTGGGCGTGCAGGGTCCGGAACTGATGGCGCGCCTGCTGCAGCATGCCGAGCGTTTCAATACCGAGATTGTTTTCGATCATATCCATACCACTTACCTGAACGAAAAACCGATCCGCCTGGTCGGCGATTCGCATGAGTTCACCTGCGACGCCCTGATCATCGCCACCGGCGCGTCGGCGCAGTACCTCGGCCTGCCGAGCGAACAGGAATTCATGGGCAAGGGCGTGTCCGCTTGCGCCACCTGCGACGGTTTCTTCTACCGCAACCAGGAAGTGGCGGTGATCGGCGGCGGCAACACCGCGGTCGAGGAAGCGCTGTACCTGGCCAACATCGCGACCAAGGTGACCGTGATCCACCGCCGCGACAAGTTCCGCGCCGAACCGATCCTGATCGACCGCCTGATGCACAAGGTCGAGGAAGGCAAGATCGTGCTGGAACTGAACCAGACCCTGGACGAAGTCACCGGCGACGCCAGCGGCGTGACCGGCCTGCGCCTGAAAGCCACTGGCGACGGCGCTGTCAAGGAACTCAAGGTGCACGGCCTGTTCGTGGCGATCGGCCACAAGCCGAACACCGCCATCTTCGATGGCCAGCTGGACATGCACAACGGCTACATCAAGACCCGCAGCGGCACCGAGGGCATGGCGACCGCCACCAGCGTGGCCGGCGTGTTCGCCGCCGGTGACGTGCAGGACCACGTGTACCGCCAGGCGATCACGTCGTCGGGTTCGGGCTGCATGGCCGCGCTGGATGCCCAGCGCTATCTGGAAGCACTCGAGTAATCTTCACATTTTTCGATGGCAGGCATGAAAGACTTCGTCGACCTCAAATCCTTCCGCGACCGTCTGAAGGTCGAGGAACGCCTGCGCGCCATCGAAAAAGCCGAGCGCGAGAAGCGCGAGCGGGCCGAACGCGACAATGCGGTCGAGTTCCGCACGGCGGTCAAGGACGTCAACCCGATGCCGGAGTCCGACCGCTACGTCTGGCGTCCGGCCCATGAAGCCGAGCTGCGGCGCCAGGCCGCGGCGCGCCGGCCGCCGACCGATGACGAAGTCCAGGCGATCCTGGCGGAATCGATGCTGTCCGACCAGTTCGACGTCGACGGCCTGCTCGACGAAGAGCCGACCCTCAGCTGGGCAGCGCCCGGCGTCGGTCCGGATGTCGTGAAAAAGCTACGCAAGCGTCACTGGCCCGTCGAGGACGAAATCGACCTGCACGGCTTGACGCGCGACCTGGCGCGGCGCGTGGTCGACGCTTTTTTGCGTAGAAGCAACAAAAAAGGAATACGCTGCGTACGCATTATCCACGGTGTCGGCTACGGCTCGGCCGGCGGCGAACCGGTGCTGCGCGGCATGGTCCACAGCTGGCTGGTGCAGACCGGCGAGACGGTCGCCTTCTGCGTGGCCAACCGCGCCGACGGCGGCAACGGCGCCCTCATCGTATTGCTGCGGCCGGCGCTGGACGAGCGCGAGCGCTGACCCTATTGCACTACTTACAATTTTCGTTTTTGAGTCTGCTCAATACGGATCCGCCACAATCCACATTGACATTTCCTTGTGTCAAAATATGCGCAATTTGAGCATGAAACCTTGTAAGATGCTTTCTCAGAAACCCGAGTAGGCCAACACGTAAAGGAATGAGTCGAGAGTGATGTCCAGTACGCCTGAACTGATGGCGATTCCGCAGCGTGTCGACTTGCTGAACTGCGCGGACGAACCCATCCACCTGCCCGGGTCGATCCAGCCCCACGGTGCCCTGTTCTTCCTCGACAGCGACGGCGTCGTCGAAGGCTGGAGCGCGCACGCCGACACGCGCCTCGGCCTGACGCTGGCACTCGGCCGCAATTACGAACAGCTTGGCTTGCCGGTGTCGGTGGCCGAACTGATCCACGAGACTTTCGACACCATGCACGACGGCGGCGCCGCGCCGCTGGTGGCCGCGGTCCTCATCGGCGCGTCCGAATACGATTGCGTGGTGCATGCGCACAAGGGCCGCGTGATCGTCGAATTCGAGGCGCGCGAGGAATCCACCGATGCGGTGGCGCTGTTCGCGATCAAGGCGCACGGCTCGATCGAGCGCCTGCGCCGCCAGAAGAGCATCGACGGCCTGCTGCGTACCGCCGTGCGCCAGGTGCGTGAATTCACCGGCTTCGACCGCGTGATGGCATACCGCTTCCGCGGCGACGACAGCGGCAATGTCGTGGCCGAGGCGCGCCAGGACGAACTGGTACCGTATCTTGGCCAGCGCTACCCGGCCGGGGACATCCCGCCGCAGGCGCGCCGCCTGTACGTGCTGAACACGCTGCGCATGATCGCCGACATGACCTACAACGCCGTGCCCCTGCTGGGCGCACCCGGCGCGCCGGCGCTCGACATGAGCTACAGCGTGCTGCGCAGCGTATCGCCGATCCACGTCGAATACTTGCAGAACATGGGCGTGGCGGCTTCGATGAGCGTCTCCATCGTCATCAACGGCCGCCTGTGGGGCCTGATCGCCTGCCACCACATGAGTCCGAAGCGCGTGCCCTACTCGATCCGCATGGCGGCCGACGTGCTGGCGCAAGTGATCGGCTCAACCGTGCAAAGCATCGAATCGAACGATCAGGCCGTCCTGGTCGAGCGCAACGCCAAGGTGCGCACCAGCCTGGTCGAATCGCTGCTGCTCGAGGAAGACCCGCTCGAAGCGCTGGTCAAGCACGGCGAGGGACTGATGGCCTCGAGCCAGTCGCAGGCGATGGTGGTGTGCCAGTTCGAACGCGTGGTCTGCCTCGGCATCGACCAGGAGTCCGGCGAACGCATCGTCGCTTCGCTGCCGGCGGACGCCCACGACCTGCTGCTGCGCAAGGGCGTGCGCGACTGGCCCGAACAGGACCGCGCGGCGCTCGGCAAGTGGGTCGGCCTGCTCGGCCTGCCCTTCGATCCGCCCAGCAGCGGCTGGTGCCTGCTGCTGCGCACCGAGCAGGTGGAAAACGTCGCCTGGGGCGGCAGGCCCGAGAAGAGCGAACAGATCGGCCCGATGGGCGCGCGCCTGACCCCGCGCGGCTCCTTCGACGCCTGGCACGAGACGGTGCGCGGCTGTGCCCATCCGTGGGAAGACGGCATCCTGACCCATGCGCGCTTGACGCTGGGCGAACTGATGCGGGTCTCGAACGCGCGTCGCGCCCAGACCGAAACCACCCGTGCCCAGCTGTTGGCGATGCTGGGGCATGACCTGCGCGACCCGCTGCACTCGATCAACATGGCCGGCATGGTGCTGGAAAAGACCGGCGGCACCAACAACAAGGGCACGCTGGGACGGCGCATCCAGTCGTCCAGCAACCGCATGCAGCGCATGATCAGCCAGGTGCTGGACATGAGCCGCATCGACCGCGGCCTCAGCCTGGGCGTGGCGTTGGCGCCGGTCGACCTGGCACCATTGGTGGAAGATATGGTCGAGGAGGCGCGCCTGGCCTACCCGACCATCGTCTATGACCTGCACACGATCGGTCCGGCCTTCGTGCAGGGCGACGATTCGCGCCTTGGCCAGGTGGTGTCCAATTTGCTCAGCAACGCGCGCCACCACGGCGAACCGAACCAGCCGATCAAGATCCGCCTGACGGTGCAGGACGGCATGGCGGACGTGTGCGTGTCGAATGCCGGCGCCCCGATCCCGCCCGAGGCCGAGGCCACGCTGTTCAATCCGTACAAGCGCAGCTCGCTGAACAACCCGCGCAACCGCACCGGCATGGGCCTGGGCCTGTACATCGCCCAGCAGATCGTGCGCGAGCACCACGGCGAGATCGTCTACCACCACGAGAACGGCCGCGTGATCTTCACGGTGAAGCTGCCGCTGGCGCCGCGCCAGGCCGCACAGCCTTGAGCATGTAAGCACCGCGCATACTTACACAGCCGGGCTCGGCATGTTAGTCTAGCAACTAGTCTAGCAACAGCGCCACAAGCCCGGCTGCCGCATGCATCTACTCAAATTCATTGAAATCATGGCGATCCTGGTGGGCGCCTTTTCCGGCTTCATCGAAGCGCGACGCAAGCGGATGGACCTGGTCGGGGTCTTCACGGTCGCCTTCATCGCCGCGTTCGGGGGCGGCACCCTGCGCGACATCCTGCTCGACAAGCGGCCCCTGTTCTGGGTCATCCACCAGGAATACGCGATCCTGATCTTCGTGCTGGCACTGGTGGCCTCGCCGCTGATCCGTACCATGCGCCACATGGTGTCGGAACGCCTGATCGTGATCGCCGACGCCTTCG
>JAKOOD010000310.1 GCA_022701635.1 Burkholderiaceae bacterium
CGGCGGCGTCGCGCAGGCCGCGAAACTGGCGCAGCACCACCGCGAAGCGCTCGTCGAGGGTGCGCTGCAGCAGCTCGGACATGCGGTTGCGGCTCGCGCATTCATGCACGGCCCAGACGTGGACGTCGTAGTCGTCACCTTCCAGTGGCCGCACCAGCAGCTTGTTGACGAGCCGGCGCAGCATTGCCAGCGGCAGGCAGACGCCGACCAACGGGCAATGGCAATTGGTCGGCAGCTCCCACAGGCGCCGGCGGCGCGATCCTGCAGCCTCGGTCTGGTCCGGGCCGCTATCCTTGACAGTGTGTTCGCACATGCCCGCCTCCTCAGTGCAAAGCCGGCCGCGCGGCCTTGGCCGCCAGCTGGGTACGGGCTTCGTCCAGCAGTTGCTGGGCCTTGGCGACGATGACGCTCAGCTCGCTGAAGCGGTCGGGCGCCAGGCGCAGCGTGAGCTGGGACAGGTGCAGGTGAACGGTGCCGCACTCGGGGCAGGCCAGCACCTGGCCGGCCGGGCCGGAAGACAGGACGATGCAATTGCAGGAGGAATGGGAGGCGGTCATGGCAACCCTCGGTAAGGAGACGGTTTTACTCTACCGCAGTTCTGCCCGCATGTAAATGCGAATCATTATCATTCAAATTTAAGACCACTATTTTTAGTTGCCGCAACTCAACAATTCGAGAAACTCCCGCCTTATCTCTTTCCTAAAGGAATATTCTTACGAGGTCATGCATTCATCCGACCCGCCCGTCGGTTACCATCCGACACCAACCGATTTCCTGACCCCATTGCTGCCATGCCCCTCGACCTATCAGAGACCCTCGTGGTCGGCATTTCGGCCACGGCCCTGTTCGACCTGGCCGAAGCCGATGCCGTCTATAAAGCCAAGTACGCGAAAAATCCGCACAATGCGCTCGACGAATACCGCGCCTACATGCTGGAACGCGAAAACGAGCCGCTGCGCGACGGCACCGGCATGGCGCTGGTGCGCGCCCTGCTCGGCCTGAACCGCTACGCGCCGTCGGAATCGAAGCCGCTGGTCGAGGTGGTCGTCATGTCGCGCAACAGCCCGGAGACCGGGGTGCGCGTCTTCAACAATATCCGCTCGCGCGGTCTCTCCATCTCGCGCCATGCCTTTACCGGTGGGCATTCCGTGGTCGACTACCTGGACGCCTTCGCGGTCGACCTGTTCCTGACCACCAACGTCGAGGATGCCCAGCGCGTGATCGACGCCAAGGCGGCCGCCGCTGCGGTACTGAAGGCGCCGCCGCAGGGCGGCGATGCGCCGCCCGACGACCAGGTACGCATCGCCTTCGACGGCGACGCCGTGCTGTTCGACGATGCCAGCGAACTGGTCTACAAGACCGAGGGCCTGGAGCGCTTCCACACCACCGAGAACGAAAAGCAGAAAGAGCCGATGGCCGACGGTCCTTACGCCATCCTGCTGCGCAAGCTGGCCAGCTTGCAGAAGCGCCTGCCGTTTGGAGCCGACGTGTCGCCGGTCCGGATCGCGATCGTCACCGCGCGCAGTGCGCCGGCCGAGATGCGCGTGATCAATACGCTGCGCCACTGGGGCGTGTACGTCAACGAGATCTTCTTCCTCGGCGGCGTGCAGAAGACCAAGGTGGTCAAGGCCTTCCGCGCCCACATCTTCTTCGACGACCAGGACCTGCACCTCGACCCGGCCGCCAAGCATGTGCCGTCCGGCCGCGTGCCCTACCGCTCGGACTCGCCGCTGTACTCGCACCTGCATGCGCCCACGGCAACGGCGCCGCTGGTCGACATCGGCAGCGAACCGCCGCTACTGCTCGACAAGGTCGACGCCGGCTGATCTCCTCCCCCTACGCCGCCGCCGGCACCCTGCCGGCGGCGCGTACCGCCTAGCGGACCGTGCCGACTTCACGTCCGCTGCCATCGCACCCGCATCCATTCCTGTTCCCCGACGCGCCGTGTCCAGGCGACGTCCTGGTCGCGCTGATTGCTATAAAAGCTTAACCCATGCAAACACCCGGGTTTGGTTATAAAATGCGGTTTTTATATTTCTCAGACGCATATAAGACGTCCGGAACGAATTTTGAGGCTTCCATGAGCATTCAACTGATCCTGAACCTGGCGATTGCCCTTGCCGTGTGCGTGCTGCTGTATGTCATGCAGAAGCGCCACGTTTCCTTTACCAAGCGGGTGTTCACCGGCCTCGGCCTGGGTATCGTGCTGGGCGCCGCCTTCCAGGCGGTCTACGGCAACGGCGCGCCCGTGATCGCCGCCACCAACGAATACCTGAAGGTGATCGGCGAGGGCTACGTCAAGCTGCTACAAATGGTGATCATGCCGCTGATCATGGTCTCGATCATCCAGGCCATCCTCAAGCTGCGCGACGCCTCTTCGCTCGGCAAGATCAGCGCGCTGACCATCGGCACGCTGATGGTCACGACCGCCATCGCCGCCTCGATCGGCATCCTGATGGCCAAGCTGTACGGCTTGAGCGCCGTCGGCCTGACCTCGAGCGCCGCCGAAATCGCGCGCGGCCACTACCTCGAAGGCAAGCTGTCGACCGCGCAGCAGCTGTCGATCCCGAACATGATCCTCTCGTTCATTCCGGAGAATCCCTTCCTCGACATGACCGGTACCCGCAACACCTCGACCATCGCCGTCGTCGTGTTCTCGATCTTCATCGGGGTCTCCGCCACCGGCATCGCCGGCAAAAAGCCGGAAGTGTTCAACTCCTTCAGCCACTTCGTCCACGTCGCCCACGTGATCGTGATGCGCATGGTGACCCTGGTGCTGCGCCTGACCCCGTTCGGCGTGTTCGCGCTGATCACCAAGGTGCTGGCCAGCTCCAGCCTGCAGGACATCCTGCACCTGATCGGCTTCGTGATGGCGTCGTACAGCGCCCTGCTGCTGATGTTCGGCGTCCACCTGCTGATCATCTCGGGCATCGGCCTGAATCCGGTGCGCTACGTGAAGAAGATCTTCCCGGTGCTGGCCTTCGCCTTCACCTCGCGCACCTCGGCCGGCTCGATCCCGATGAGCGTGCAGACCCAGACCGGGCGCCTCGGCACGCCCGAAGGCATCGCCAACTTCGCCGCCTCGTTCGGCTCGATGATGGGCCAGAACGGCTGCGCTGGCATCTACCCGGCCATGCTGGCGGTGATGATCGCCCCGACCGTCGGCATCGACCCGTTCACCGTCGACTTCCTGCTGCCGCTGATCGGCATCGTCACCATCGGCTCGGTCGGCGTGGCCGGCGTCGGCGGCGGCGCCACCTTCGCCGCGCTGATCGTGCTGTCGGCGCTGAACCTGCCGGTGGCGCTGGCGGGACTGCTGATCTCGATCGAACCGCTGATCGACATGGGCCGCACCGCGCTCAATGTCAGCGGCTCGATCACCGCCGGCACCGTCGCCAGCCGCCTGCTCGGCCAGACCGATGTGCAGGTCTTCAACAGCGACGCCGAAGTCAACCTCGACGCCGACCAGCTGGTCGCCTGAACCTGGCGCGCCGCAGCGGCGGCCAGGCTTTCCCCCGTCCTTCACGCGCCCCGGTACCGCAAGGTCGGGGCCGTGTCGTCTAGTTTGAAATGACCGGCAGGAAAGCAATCTTGACGGTCTGAACGGCTCTCCGTAAGCCCCCTCCTACACGACAATTTGTTACACGTTTTCAGCCGGAATCGTGCGCTGAGCTCCCGCAGAATCCGTCTATGATGCCCACATGTCAAAAAAACAAACGGGCGGGTGATGGAACAGAAGTGGCCTCAGGAAATCTGGTTGGTACGACACGGACAGAGTGCGGGTAACGTCGCGCGCGATGCCGCCGAAGCTGCCGCCGGATTGCGCATCGATATCGCCGAGCGCGACGTCGACGTGCCCCTGTCCGAGCTCGGCGTGCGCCAGTCGCAGGCGCTGTCCGGCTGGTTCGCGGCCCTCGGCCCCGAGCGCCAGCCGACCGTCGTGCTGCATTCGCCCTACGTGCGCGCAGCCCAGACGGCCGACCTGGTCATGGCCGGCATGGACCGCGAAGAGATGATCGCCATCCACGCCGACGAACGCCTGCGCGAGAAGGAATTCGGCATCCTCGACCGCCTGACCGTGCGCGGCATCGCCGAACAGTTTCCGGACCTGCACGAACAGCGCCACCACGTCGGCAAGTTCTATTTCCGGCCGCCCGGCGGCGAAAGCTGGTGCGACGTCATCCTGCGCCTGCGCAGCCTGCTCGACACCATCACCCGCGAGTACGCCGGCGAACGCGTGCTGATCGTGGCGCACCAGGTCATCGTCAACTGCTTCCGCTATCTGCTCGAGCGCATGGACGAGGCCCGCATCCTGGCCGAAGACCGCGCCGGCGACGTGCCCAACTGCTCGGTCACCTCCTACGAATTCGACCGCTCGCTCGGCAAGCGCGGCAAGCTGGCCGTCAAGCTGATCAATTTCGTCGCCCCACTGGAAGCGTCCGGCACCCCGGTCACGGCCAGCAAGGACATGCCTGCCGCCCCCAAGGCCTGACCCGCCATCCATCGCCAACCGACCATGACGCCTACCCACGCCAGAGCGCGCGATATCGACGACAACCTGCTGCGCAGCTGGCCGCTGCCCGTGCCATCCGGCGAAGGCGACAAGGAAGTGCGCGGCCACGTGCTGATCCTCGGCGGGTCGCGCGAAATGCCGGGCGCCGTGATCCTGGCCGCCACCGCCGCCATGCGCGCCGGCGCCGGCAAGCTGACCATCGCCACCGGACGCAGCGTCGCCCAGCTGGTGGCGCTCGCCATTCCCGAGTCGCGCGTACTGGGCCTGGCCGAGAACGAGGCCGGCGGTTTTACGGTCGAGGCCGTTGCTGCGCTGGATCCGCTGGCCGACAAGATCAATGCCATCCTGGTCGGACCGGGCATGCAGGACGGGGCCGCCACCGCGCGCCTGGTGCATGCGCTGCTGCCGCGCCTGGAAGGCAGCAATACCAGCGTACTGCTCGACGCCGAAGCCATGGGCGCGATCCTGCAGCCGCCGGACGCCGCGGCAGGCACGGAAGCCGGCGCCGGTGTCAACGCACCTTTCCGCTTCAACGTTCCAGTGTTGCTAACCCCGCATGCGGGCGAGATGGCGCACCTGACCGGCATCGACAAGGATGCCATCCAGGACGATCCCGACCGCCATGCGCTCGAAGCCGCACGGCGCTGGAACGCGGTGGTGGCACTCAAGGGAGCGCGCACCGTGATCGCAACGCCGGACGGCGATTGCTGGCAGCACGAAGGCGGCAACGTCGGGCTGGCCACCTCGGGTTCGGGTGACGTGCTGGCAGGAATCATCGCCGGCCTGGCGGCACGCGGCGCCGACCTGGCGCAGGCGGTCAGCTGGGGCGTGGCGCTGCATGCGCGTGCCGGCGTGCGCCTGGCGGAACGTTTGGGAACATTGGGTTATCTCGCGCGGGAATTGCCAGAAGAAATTCCTGCACTGCTCGAACAAGCCGCCGGCGGCAAGGCCGCCCCGGCAGACAGACTATCCGGCAGCATGCCGGTGGAAGTTAAGGGTTGAACATTAATAGTTCGCTCTTATCTAATCCGCATGTCGTATCGCGGATAAAGCAGGAGGTGGGCAGTTCGGCGAACCGGCAACCAGCGTGCTGGTCTCATTCATACCGTCGAATTCGTGCACTGAACGGGGCCGCGTATTGCGTCGGTTCCCCAAGGTTCCGCAGCCATGCCGACTGGCCTGGAAGCGAACCCCAACTGGCGCCACCGACCCTCCAGCGCCTCACCTGGAGACGGCGGCACAAGATAGACGTGAACGAGGAGTAAAACAAATGAAAACGCTTAACAACGCATCGAAAATTCTGTTCGCAGCAGCCCTGATGGCAAGCCTCGCCGCTTGCAAGAAAAACGACACGACCAGCACCACCGGCACTGGCGACACGTCGGCAACCGCACCGTCGACCACGTCGGGTACCAGCGGCACCGGCGGCACCGGCACCACGGGTGACACCAGCACCGGCGCCGGCGCAGCGGGCACCACCGGCGGCACCACCGGCGCGACCGGTACCACCGGCGATACCGGCACCGGCGCAACCGGCACCGGCACCATGGGCACCGGCGCAACCGGTACCACGGGCGGCACCACGGGCACCACCGGCACCGGCACCACGAGCGGCAGCTCGGGCACGTCGGGTACCTCGGGCACGGCTGGCAGCGGCACCGGCGCCGACACCACCAACTCGGGTTCCACCGGCGGCACCGGCACCAGCGGTTCGGGCACCGGTCGCTGATCGCCATGGCGCATCGGCAAAGGGTCGATCGCGGCCCTTTGCAGCGGCTTTGCCAGCCCTGTAGCTGAGTCGCGTAGCTGGCAACGGTCGTGCTGCGCCATGCCAGATTGCGTCCTCGCCCTTGCTGCATGCACTGGGCGCGGCAGATGCGGCCCTAGTGCATGCCGCCTTGGCGGCGCTCCATAAAGAAAAGGGCCTGCGTTCAACACGCAGGCCCTTTTTACGTCAGGCTGTCACCGACAGCCCAGCCAATCCCATCACGCTGCCGCCGGACGTGCACGGCGGAAGATGAAGCGTATGCCGCGCATGAGCAGGCGGAACAGCAAGCGCCCGAAGGTCAGGGTCAGGATCGCTTCGATGAAGGTCATCACGAAGGCCGGCAAAGGCGTCAGGCGCGCCGCGCGGCGCTGGAACTTGGCGGCCATGCGGTCGCGTGCGATCTCGATGCTGTCGTAGAAGGTCGGCACGACCAGCAGGGTCAGCAGGGTCGAGGTGATGGTGCCGCCAATGATCGCGATCGCCAGCGGCTGGTAGAACTGGCCGGAATCGCCCATCGCCAGCGCCACCGGGAACATGCCGGCGATCAGCGCGAAGGTGGTCATCAGGATCGGACGCAGGCGCGCGCGGCCGGCTTCCATCAGCGCTTCCTCGCGCAGGAGGTTGCGCTCGTCGGTGGTCATGTCGGTCCTGCCCTTCATGCCCTCGGCTTCGCGCGAACGGGCCGCATCCAGCAGCAGGATCGCGTTCTTGGCCACCAGGCCCATCAGCATGATGATGCCGATGAAGCTCATCAGGTTGAGGGTGCCGTGGGTCAGCAACAATGCCACCACCACGCCGATCAGCGACAGCGGCAGCGACATCATCACGGCCAGCGGGGCGGTGAAGGAACCGAACTGCATCACCAGGATCAGGTACATCAGGCCGATGCCCGAGACGAGGGCGATGGTCATCTGGGTAAACAGTTCGGCCTGGTCCTTGCCGGCCCCGCCCAGCGACAGGCCATAGCCCGGCGGGAAGTCCATCGACTTGGCCAGCTTCATGGCGTCTTCGGTCACTTCGCCGTTCGAGCGGCCCTGCACGTTGGCCGAGACCGTGATCACGCGCTTGCCGTCCTTGTGCTCGATCGCCGATGGCCCCTTGCCCATCGTGATCTTCGCGATCTGGTCGAGCGGGACCATGGTGTTGGTGCCGGTGACGGCGATCGGCAGGCGTTCGATGTTCTCGGTGCCCACGCGGTCTTCCGGCGCCAGGCGCACCGCCACGTCGCGCGTTTCGCCGGTCGGGTCGACCCAGTCGCCGACCTCGATGCCGGCAAAGGCCACGCGCAGCGCGGTGGCGGCATCGCCCACCGAGATACCCATCATGTTCGACAGACCACGGTCGAGTTCGATCTGCAGCTCATCCTTCGGGTCCTGCTGGGACAAGGTGACGTCGACCGCGCCCGGGACCTGGCGCAGCTTGTCCATGTAGGCGCTGGTGAGTTCCATCAGCTTGCGCGTGTCGGGGCCGGTGAACTCGATCTGCACCGGCTTGCCGTTGCCGTTGAGTTCATCCATGACCACGTACTCGGCCCCCACCAGGCGAGAAATCTTCTGGCGCAGCTCGACCGCGATCTCGGCGGCGCTGCGCTTGCGTTCGGCGCGCTTGCCGATGTCGACGTAGATGCGGCCGCCGCTCGACTGGATGTTGCTGTTGGTGTCCTTGGCTTCCGGCAAGGTGCGGGCGAGCGCGGCCGCCTCTTCCATCTTCAGCTTGGCATAGCCGACCGAGGACGAGGCCGGGGTGCGCACCTCGATTGCCAGCTGGCCGGCGTCCATCTTCGGCAGGAAGGCGGAACCGCCGAATTGCTTGTGCAGGGCCAGTGCCGCGACCAGGCTGCCGAGGGCGATGACGGCCATCCAGCGGCGGTGATGCAGCGCCCAGGCGATCACACGGCCGTAGCGGTCGGCCTGATGGTCGAACCAGGTGTTGAAGCGCGCCAGCACTTTTTCGATGCCCTTCTTCGGCGCATGGTGGTGGCCCGGCGGGTCGCCCCAGTAGGCCGACAGCATCGGGTCGAGCGTGAAAGAGATGAACAGCGACACGATCACCGAGCAGGCCACGGTCAGCGCGAACGGACGGAACCATTCGCCCGAGATGCCGGGCATGAAGGCCACCGGAATGAACACGGCCATGATCGAGAAGGTGGTCGAGGCCACCGCCATGCCGATCTCGGCGGTACCCTCGAGGGCGGCGGTGCGGCGGTCCGCACCGTTTTCCATGTGACGCACGATGTTTTCGCGCACCACGATGGCGTCGTCGATCAGCACGCCGATCGCCAGCGACAGCCCGAGCAGGGTCATGAAGTTGAGCGTGAAGCCGCACAGCCAGACCGCGATGAAGGCCGCCATCACCGAGGTCGGCAGTGACAGCGCCGTGATCAGGGTCGAGCGCCACGAATTCAGGAAGGCGTAGACGACGAAAATGGTCAGGCCGGCGCCCAGCACCAGCGATTCGATCACGTTGTTCAGGCTGCGCTGGGCTTCGTCGCCGCCGTCGCGGGTGATTTCCAGCTTGGTGCCGGCAGGCAGTTCCTTCTCGATTTCCTTGACCATCTCGCGGGTCTTCTTGGCGATCGAGACCGTGGAGGCTTCGCGCGAGCGGATGATCTGGATACCGACGTTCGGCCTGCCGCTGCGCATGGACACGCTGTTGATGTCGCCGAAGCCATCCTGGACGTCGGCCACCTGGTTCAGGCGCACGATGGTGTCGCCGTTGCGCTTGACCACGATCTGGGAAAAGTCCTGCGGATGCTCGATGCGGCCGACCAGGCGGATGCCCTTCTCGTCCAGCTCGCTGCGTACCTTGCCCACCGGCGCGTTGGTGTTCTGGCGGCTGAGCGCGTTGGTGACCTCGCTGACCGACACATTGTACTCACGCAGTTTTGCCGCGTGCAGCAGCACCGACAGCTCGCGCCGCAGCGAACCGTTGACCTGCACGTTGGCGACGCCGTCGATGGCGCGGAAGCGATCGGCCAGCTGGTCCTCGGCCAGGCGCGAAATCTCGGCCAGGCTCTGGCTGCTCGACGACAGCGACAGGTTCATGATCGGCTGCGACGACGGGTCGACCCGCTGCAGGATCGGTTCGCGCATCTCGATCGGCAATTTGTAGCGCACCGAGGCGATGGCGTTGCGCACGTCGTCCGAGGCTTCGATCAGGTTGCGCTTGAAATCGAACTGCAACACGATGGTCGTGCTGCCTTCGTTACCGTAGGAATTGACCTCGGTGACGCCGGTGATCGCCTGCATCTGCTTTTCGAGACGCTCGATGATTTCGCGTTCGTTGGTTTCCGGCGACGCGCCCGGATACGGCACGTTGACCACGATGATCGGGATCTCGACGTCCGGGTTCTGGTTCACGCGCAGGTGGCTGAGGGCGATCAGGCCCATGCACATCATGCCGATGATCAGCACGAGCGTGGCGATCGGCTTCTTGACACTGAAATTGGACAGGAACATGGCAGCTCGATTCCTTATTTACCCTGGGCCGCGCCGTTGCCGGCGCTGGCGACTCTGGCCGCCGCCATCTCGACCTTCTGGCCATCCTTCAGGTTCGAGCCGGGATGGCGCAGCACGGTGTCGCCGGCCGCCAGGCCGTTGCGGATCTCGAAATTGCCGGTGCGCGGGTCGCGCGCGCCCACGCCGAGGTCGGCCTTGACCAGGGCATTGCCCTTGACCTTCCAGGCATAGGTCTTGTCGCCGTTGCGCACCATCGCGCTTTCCGGCAGGGTCAGCGCGTCCGCCACCTCGGCGTCGATGCGCCCTTCCGCATACAGACCGGATACGCGCGGCTGGTTGCCGCCGGCGAAGCCGACCAGCACCTCGACCTGGCGCGTGACGTCGTTGGCCGACGGATCGATGCGGCGCACGGTGCCGCTGAACTGCTGCTCGCCGTAGCCGTTGACGCGGAACAGCACCGGCTGGCCAACCTTCACCGACGCGATCTTGTCGGCCGAGACCTGGCCTTCGAAGCGCATACTGGTCGGGTCGATCACCTTCAGCAGTTCCTTGCCGATGGAAGCGGTGTCGCCGTTCGAGACCTTGCGCTCGGACACGATGCCGTCGAAGGGCGCGCGCACCACGGTGCGGCCGACCTGCTGGCGGGCCGTCGCCAGGCGCGCGCGCGCCGCCGAGACTTCGCTCTGGGCCGAATTGCGGCGCACTTCGGCATCGTCCAGCGCTTGCGCCGAGGTCATGCCGGAGGCACGCAGCGTCTTGGAGCGCTCCAGCGCGCGCTGCGACTGGTCGAACGCCTGGGTGGCGGCGCGCAGCGATTCCTCGGCCGACAGCAGGCTGTCGCGGATCGAGGTTTCGTCGAGCTTGACCAGCACGTCGCCGCGCTTGACCGGGTCGCCGTTTTCCTTCAGCACCTGCAGCACGACGGCCGAGACTTCGGCGCGCAGGTCGGCCTTGCGTTCCGGCTGGATCGAGCCGGTGATCACCGGGCCGGACGCGAGCGCATCGCTCTGCACCGTCAATACGTCTTCCGCGGACACCAGCAACTGCACCGGCTTGGCGGCATCGGGCTTGGCGGCGTCCGCGCCGGGCTTGCCGCAGGCAGACAGCGCCGAGGCAAGAGCGAGGACGATCAGGGTTTTGCGCAGCATGGGTGGATCTCCCGAGAATTGGACTCGTTATTTATTGGAATAGTTGGATACAAAAAGCCAGCGGGCAGTATCGGCGAGGCCGACTTGAGCGTCAATCACGGTCAGGCAAACCGTGGAATTCGTGGGATGAACTGCGGATTTTGGGGATGAACTGCAGTTGCGGGCGTTCACAATACGCGACAAAACGCCCGCGCCCGGATCACTTGACGAACAGGTGGTAGACCAAGTTGCCCATCAGGATGCCGGTGACGATGCCGCCGCCGATCTCCACCAGGGTATGTCCCATGCGCTCGCGCAGGGTCGTGTGTCCGGCCTGGCCGGCCGCCAGGCGGTTGATCGCCGCGGCCTGGCGCCCCACGTGCCGGCGCAGGTTGTTGGCGTCGATCATCACGATGAAGCACAGGGTCACGGCGACGCCGAAGGCCGGGTGGCCCATGCCTTCGCGCAGGGCGATCAGGGTCGCCATGCTGGTGACGGTGGCGCTGTGGTTGCTGGGAAAGCCGCCGTTGCCGACCAGGTCGAAAGCCCAGCGGCGCTGGCGCGCGCTATTGATCAGGAATTTGATCGGGCCGACCACCAGCCAGGTCAGCACGGGGGTCAGCAGATATGTCAGGTCCATGTGTTATCCAGTAAATTAGTACAGAGTCAATTCCGGGCGGAATTATCGCAGAAGCCCTTGCCCACGGCGACATCCGATGCGCCGCCGTGGCCGGCGTTGCGGTTAAACTGCAGTCCAGTGTGGTATTTCAGACAAGGAGTCATTGGATGCAACATTTCAAGCTGTCGTTCGTGGTCACGGCAATCCTGCTGGCGCTGGCCGCATGGTGGGGATACGACCACGGGGGCAGCGCCGGGCTGCTGCAGGCGCTCTGGATCGCCGCCGTGCTGGGTGTGCTCGAAGTCTCGCTCTCGTTCGACAACGCGGTGGTGAACGCCTCCGTACTGCGCAACTGGAACGATTTCTGGCGCAAGCTGTTCCTGACGATCGGCATCCTGGTCGCCGTGTTCGGCATGCGCCTCCTGTTCCCGCTGCTGATCGTCTCGGTGGCGACCGGACTCGGGCTGGTCGACGTCTGGCACATGGCGGTCAACAGCCCCGACGAGTATGCGCGCAACCTGACTTCCAAGCATGCCGAAGTGGCGGCCTTCGGCGGCGCCTTCCTGCTGCTGGTCTTCCTTAACTTCTTGTTCGATGAAGAAAAGGAACTTCACTGGCTGGGCTGGATCGAAGAAAAGGTCGGCGAGTACGGCAGCGAAGGCCTGGCCATCCTGCTCACCCTGCTGGCCGTGTTCGGCTGCATGAGCCTGATGCCCGAAGAACGCAAGCTGGCGGTGCTGATGGCCGGCGTCATCGGCGTGCTCGTGTACGTCGGCGTCAACTGGTTCAGCGGCCTGCTCGAAGAGGAGGAATCCGACCCATCGGTGGGCAAGATCATCTCGCAGGGCAGCATCGGCGGCTTCCTGTACCTGGAAGTGCTGGACGCGTCGTTCAGCTTCGACGGCGTGATCGGCGCCTTCGCGATCACCAAGGA
>JAKOOD010000344.1 GCA_022701635.1 Burkholderiaceae bacterium
AGCAGCAGGCGCAGTGGCGCACCGGCGGCATCGACGCCGCCGCGGCGCGAGCGCACGACGTAGTAGCCCTGGGCGGCGTCGTGCACGCACTCGAAGGCATCCTTGGGGCGCACCTGCACTTCGAGCGGCGTGCCGGGGCCGTCGTTGACCAGCAGGATCGAACCCTCGAGGCCGAAGGGCCAGCCGGGCGCGGCCCAGGTCGCGTGCTGGTCGTCGTTGCCGATCAGTGTCAGGCGCTGGTTCGGGTACACCGGGCAGACGGTCTTCCACACGGCGCTGTCGCGCGATACGCTGACCGTGTACTGGATGGTCTCGCCCGGCGCCGGCAGGTACACGGCGTGGCCGAAGCGGACCTCGACCTCGCCCGGCACCAGGC
This sequence comes from Burkholderiaceae bacterium, assembly GCA_022701635.1. Lineage (GTDB taxonomy): Bacteria > Pseudomonadota > Gammaproteobacteria > Burkholderiales > Burkholderiaceae_D > Telluria > Telluria phyllosphaerae. The sequence continues at coordinate 377 of JAKOOD010000344.1, forward strand.
GCTCGGCGCCGACCACCCGGTAGCGCACCTCGTCGCCCTGCAGCAGGTCGCCGAAATCCTTCTGGTGCAGCGCTGCCAGGCCCTCGGTCAGCTCGCGCACGCGCGCCCCGCGCGTCAGGTGGCGGTCGTCGTCGACTTCTTCCTGCGGCAGCGCCAGCGTGACGTGCGAGAAGCAGCGGGTGGCGGCGCGCCCGCGCTGTTCGCGCGGGGCCCGCTCCAGCAGGTCGCGCAGCAGGGCGCGCCGCGAAAACAGGGCCAGCCCCGGCGCCTGCCAGATGGCGTCGGCGTCGAAGACGTCGGGTATGCCGGCCAACATTTCGCGTTGGACGTAATTCGGTACGAGGCGGGGCATCATGATCAGGTTTCCTCCAAAGATTGGGCACTGGCTGCGGTCAAGGCTAGCAGGGGGCAGATGAAAAACAGCAGGTGCGAGCCGCCGGCCGACAAGAAGCTCATCGGCTGGCCCATCACCGGGAAGATCGCCAGGTTGGTGCCCCAGGACAGCAACAGGTGGCCGAACACGAAGGCGGCGCCGCCGCACAGCAGGAAGCAGCGGAAGCGTGACAGCCAGGCGCGGCGGAAGTCGCGCGTGCCGGCCTGCGCCTGCCAGCAGCGCAGCGCCACGGCCAGCAATCCGCCGACGAAGGCCGCCTGCAGCAGCCACAGGCCGAGCGCCGCGGCCAGGCCGTGGCGGTTCAGGAAGAACGAGGGGGCGAAGTCGTCCTGTACCGCCGGGATATGGCGCGCCGCACCGGCATCCTGGCCCAGCGTGGCCAGCCCGAACAGGTGGTCGGCGCCGCGCCAGCCGCCTTCGGCGACGGCGCGCGCGCCCAGCAGCAGCTGCTGGCCGGTGTGCGGATGGGTGCCCGGATCGAGCCAGACCAGGAAGCGGTCGGCATAGAAGTTCCACTGCGCGACCTCGCCCGGACCGGCGCCGCGCAGGGCGGCCACCGCCAGCACCGCCCCGCCGGCCCCGGCCACCAGCAGCACGGTGGCGAGGCGCTGGCGCGTGGCCAGCGCATGCGCCAGCGCCATCGCGCCGCCCCAGACGCCCAGCAGCACCAGCGGCGAATAATCGTCGACCTGCACCAGCGCCACGCCCAGCAAGGCCATGAACAACAGCGCCGGCGTGGCCAGGCGCAGGCTGCGCATCCAGAGGCTGCCCGGCGCCGGCTGCGCGCCGGCGGCCAGCGCCAGGCAGTGCGCGCTCAGCGCCGCCAGCGCCAGCTTGGCGAATTCCACCGGCTGCAGGTCGAACACGCCGGTCTCGTCGCCGAACACGACCTGCAGCAACAGCGCGGCCAGCGCGGCGCCGGCCAGCAGCACCAGCAGCGCTTCGATGCGCGCCTGTGGCAGCGGCGCGCTGTGCCGGGGCGGGCGCAGCGCCAGCAGCATGGCACCGGCGCCGACGCCCAGGGCCAGCGCGGCGGCGGTCTTCTGGAAGTAGCGCAGCCAGGAGGATTCGGGCGCGCCCAGGCCGAGTTCCAGCTGGGCCAGCAGGCCGACCGCCAGCAACAGCACGCCGGCGCCCAGCGCCAGCGGCAGCCGCCGCGGCGCCCACAGCGCCAGCCACAGCGCGCCCCATGCGGCCAGCAGCGAGACGCCGGCGCCGGGCAGGGCGCCCAGGCTCCCGCCGCCACGCTGCAGCCACAGCAGGCCGAGGCCGCTGCCGGCCAGGGCGGCGCCGGCCAGCGCCGGCAACAGTTCGCGCAGGCGATGCCGGCGCCGGCCGGCGCACAGCAGCGCGGCGGTAGCCAGCAGCGCCGCCGCAGCGATCGCCGCCGGCACCCCGGCCCGGTCGGGCAGCTGCCACAGCCCGCGCCGCGTCCATTCCCAGCTGACGCCGGGCGCCAGGTGCGCTTGCGTGTCGCCGTAGAGGGCGACATGGCTGGCCGGCTGCAGGTGCAGCAAGTCGCCGTTGCGCTCGACCAGCAGGCGCGTGCGGCCGCTGACCAGGGCAGCGGCATCGTCGAGGCGCTGCTCGCGGCCGGCCAGCGGTGCGAGCGGCGTGGCGGCGCCATCGGCCAGCAGCAGCGGCGCCAGCGCATCGGCGCCGGCGGCCAGCACCAGGCCGTCGCGTGCGCGTGCGATGGTCGCCGCGGGTGCTGCCAGGCCGGCGACGGCGATGCGGTTGCCGCAGTTGAGGTTGCCGCCGAAGACCAGCGGCCGCGCCAGCGTCAGCGCTGCCGGCACGATGCGGTTCCAGGCCGCCGCGAGGCGGCTGCCGAGACGGGCGTCCGGACAGGCCGCCAGCGGCGCGTCGTCGCGCAGCAGCGTGGCGCCGTCGTAGTGCCAGCGGCTGCCCTTGCGGCTGAAGGCGGCGCCGGTGCCGTCGAGCGCATCGACCGTGAACGTGGCGGCGCCAAGCTGCAAGCGCTGGCCGGCGGCCACCGGTGCGCTGCCGCTGCGGCGCCGTATGCCGTCGCGCTCCAGCGCCAGCAGGCCGGTGGCGGCGCCGCTGCGTGCCAGCCACCAGGCGCCGTCGGGGTCGCGGCGCAGGCGCAACTGCGGCGCGCTGCCGGGCGCCGCGCCGAGCATGGCGCTGTCCAGTTCGAGCGTGGCGCCGCGTGCCAGCGTCAGCGTGACCCGGGACGGCATCCAGGCCGCGGGCGCACGCAACAAGGCCAGCAGTTGCAGCGCGCACAGGCCGGCCAGGGCCAGCGCGGCGAGCGGACGCCAGGCCTTCATGCCGCGCTCCGCAGGGCGGGTGCCGGTGCGCCGCCGGCTCGGGCCAGCAGGCGGCTGATCTCGAGCGCGTGGCGCGGCCGGTCTTCGGGGCGCGGCGCCAGCAGGGTGCGCAGCAGTGTCGGTAATGGGGCGCAAGCCGTATCGTGGGCGCTACCGGCCTGGCGCGCGCGGCTGGCGAACAGCGCCGCTTCGTCCGGATGCAGGGTGGGGGGCAATGCGCCGCCGTGCAGCGCGCGCAGGCGCGCCGCGCCGGCCGTGCCGTGGGCGCGGTAGGCGTCGGCGCAGGCGCCGGCATAGCGCAGCGGGACCCCCGTCACCAGGCGGTACAGCAGGGCGCCGAGGGCGAAGTAATCGGCGCGGGCGTCAGTGCGGTAGGCGCCGTCGTCGCCGGCAAAGAACTGTTCGGGCGCCTGCCAGGCGGCGGTGCCGGTGTAGGGGTGGGGCGCGCGGTCGGCGAGGGCGCGGCCGGTGCCGAAATCGGCCAGCTTGAGGGTGGCGCCGCCATCGGCCAGCAGCAGGTTCGAGGGCTTCAGGTCGAGGTGGCGCCAGCCGTACTGGTGCATCCTGGCCAGGGCAGCGTTGACTTGCGCAATCCAGTCGAGCGCCCGGGCCGGCGCGATCACATCGCCGCGCGCCTGCACCGCGTCGAGGTGGCGCGCCAGGTCGCCTTCCAGCAGTTCCAGCGCCAGCGCCGGCTGGCCGCGGTGGGTGCCGCTGTCGAGCAGCCCGACGATGTGGCGCCGGTCCCAGGGCTGCAAGGCGCGCAGGAAGGCGAGTTCGGCGCCGGCGCTGCGGGTCCAGCAGGCGCGCTGCGGCGGCAGCGCCAGCGCCATCTGTTCGGTGTTCACCAGCTTGAGCGCCGCCGGCACGCCGCCGGGAACGGACTCGGCTTGCCACAGCACGCCGTAGCTGGACGCGGACAGCGGCGCGCGCAGGCGCCAGGCGCTCGCTGTCAGTGTGATGATGTCTCCGGCCTGATGCATGGTTTTCCCTTCGGTGGCGATCGCATCGATCTAGCCGGGGGACGTGGAAAGGCCGGGTCCATGGGGTAGGGGCGAAAAAAAACCGCGCCAGGGCGCGGTTCTCGTCGGGACGATGCCGGCGGGATCAGCGATGACGATCCCAGCCGCCGTGGTGACCACGGTCGTAATGACCGCGGTCGTAGCCCCGGCCGTAGTAACCGCGATCGTAGTAGCCGCGGTCATAGTAGACCGGGCGCGATTCAACGTACACCGGGGGCGATTCGACATACACCGGGCGCGAATCGTAATAATAGGAAGGGCGCGATTCGACGTAGACCGGGGCCGGCGCGGCATACACCGGTGCCGGCGCGTAGTAATCGTTCGACGCGTAGTAACCCGACGATGCGTAGCCGCGGTTGCGGGAGTAATAATCGTCGTTGGTGCGCACCGAATTGCCGACCACGGCGCCGATCGCGGCACCGACCAGGGCACCGTTACGGCCGCCCGCACTGCCGCCGATCGCGGCGCCGGCCAGCGCACCGATGGCAGTGTTGGCACCGCGGTCTTGCGCAAATGCCGAGGACGACACGGCGGCCGTCGACACGGCGGTCGCGGCCAGGAGCACCGCACCAAAGCATTTTTTGTTCAACATGGTCATTCCTTGAGCCTCAACGGGGATCGATATGATCACAACGACGCCAGGCATGATTGAAACTATAGACCCGGCAAACGGTGCCGCCACGAGTTAATACAGATTATTACAGTTGCTTCCGTGGCGGTAACATCTGCTTATCACTGCTATCCGGGACGATCCGGCCTTGT
>JAKOOD010000361.1 GCA_022701635.1 Burkholderiaceae bacterium
GCCATCGGCGGCCTGACGCGCCAGCAACTCGAACCGCTGGTGATGCAGGTGCACGGCCCCGCGGCGCCGGTCTACCTGGCCAACCTGAACGCCCCGCGCCAGATCGTCATCGCGGGCGCCCACGCCGCCATGGATGCCGTCGCCGCGCTGGCGCTGGCGCACGGCGCCCAGCGCGCCGAACGGCTGGCGGTGGCGGTACCTTCGCACTGCGAACTGTTCGACGGGCAGGCACGCACGCTGGCCTGCGCCATGGACCAGGTGGCGCTCGGCCGCCCGCGCATCGTTTATATCAGCAGCAGCGCCGCGCGCGCCCTGTTCGACGGCCGCCGCATCGGCGCCGACCTGGCGGCCAACATGGCGCATCCGGTCCTGTGGGCCGACACCGTGCGCCACGCCTGGGAACGCGGCGCCCGCCTGGCGCTGGAAATGCCGAGTGGCTCGGTGCTGACGAAGCTGACGGCGCCGGAATTCCCGGATGGGGTCGCGCTCAGCTGCGAAGGAGTGCGGCTGGACAGCCTGGTCAGCGCGGTCCGCAACGATCGACGCAGTGACTACTGACCGAGCTGCCCAAGCACATCGTCCACCGCCCGCACCACCGCATCCGGCTTGGCGTCCTGGATCACATGACCGGCCCCGGGCACCACGCGTACGCTCGACCGCGTCGAATACGCCGCCAGTTCCTTCTGCATCGCCAGGTGCTCGGCTTCGGTCGCCTTGTTCAACGCGCTCTGTGGCTGGCCAGGCACCGCATACGGGCTGACACCGCGCACCAGCAGCACCATCGGCAGGTTGCCGTAGCTGCGCCGCGCCGCCTTCAACTGCGCGCCGCTGGCGTCGCCGCCGTCCATCTGCGACACCAGCGCCTGCCAATAGGCGGGCCGGGTCATCGTGGCGAGGCGTGCCGCCGCCAGTTCGCGGCCATACAACTCGCCGGTGCCACCCGTACAATTGACGAAACCCTCGCCGGCGACCGACCAGCCTCGCTGCCCTGCCTGTGCGCATTGGCGCATGAAGGCATCCATCGGCGCCATCGCCATTTTCAGCTTTCCCTGCGAGACCTTGTCGAGACGGTCGGTCTCGTCGTCGTGCGGTGCGTCCACCAGCACGAGGCCTTTCACGTCGTCCGGATAACGGTAGGCGTACAGCTGGACATTGTTCGCGCCATAGGAACTGCCGACCATGACGTAGGGTGGCGCGATACCGGCCTTCGCCAGCAGCGCATGCAGGTCGGCCACCGCATGCGCGGACGTGCCAGGCAGCGGCGACGGGTCGCTGAACCCGAGGCCCGCACGGTCATAGACGCAGGCACGCGCACGCTTTGCGACCTCGGGCTGCACCGCATGCCAGCTCCAGCCCGCCTCGCTGCTGGGCGCGTCGAATACCACCGTCACCGGACCGGCGCCGCTGCAGTACAGGTTCAGGCGGCGCCCGCCGATATCGACCAGCTGGTGGGGATGGGCGAACGCCTGCTGTCGACTGTCGATGGCGGCGCCACTGGCGCCGCCGGCTACGCCGACGAGGATGAGACCGGGGACGAGACGATGCATGGACGCTCCACAAACGGACAATCCGCCATGGTATCCGCAAACACCAGCCTGGAAGCTATCGAAAAATCACACCTGCGGCGCGCGTGCAAGTTCGGCGGCGGCCAGCAGCGCCATCACGTCGTTGCCCTGGATCGGCTTCACCACGTGGCGGTCGAAGCCGGCGGCCAGTGCTTTTTCCCTGTCCTGGGCCTGGCCGTAGCCGCTCAGGGCGACCAGCGGCAGGTTGCGAAGGCCCGGCATCGCCCGCAGGCGCGCGGCCAGCTCGTAGCCGTCGAATTCGGGCAGCCCAATGTCGAGCACGCACAGGTCGGGGCGCACGCGCCGCACGTAGTCCAGCGCCTCGCTCGGGCGGTGCAGCACGTCGGCGCGGTGGCCGAGCGCTTCGATGAACATGGCCAGGATCTGGGCGGCGTCGACGTTGTCGTCGACGATCAGCACGCGCAGCCCGCTCGCTACCGGCGCCGCTTGCGCTTCATCGCCGGCCGCCTCCTCGCTAGCATGCTGGCGCAGGCGCGGCAGGGTCACGCTGAAACGGCTGCCCTGGCCTGGGCCGTCGCTGGCGGCATCGATCCGGCCGCCATGCAGCTCGACCAGCCTGCGCGCCAGCGCCAGCCCGATGCCGAGCCCGCCCTGCGAGCGGTCGGCGCTGCGTTCGCCCTGCGCGAACAGCTCGAAGGCGCGCGCCAGCAGCTGGGCCGACATGCCGATGCCGTCGTCGAGCACCTCGACGTCGACCTCGGCTTCGCGTACGCCGACGCGCACGGCGATATGGCCGCCCTCCGGGGTGTACCTGGCGGCGTTGCCGAGCAGGTTGGCGAACACCTGCACCAGGCGCTTGTGGTCGCCGTACACCTGCACCTGCATCGTGTCCGGCGCCGGCGCCAGCGTCAGCACATGGCCCTTCGCTTCGACCAGCGGCCGCACCTGTTCCGCCGCTTCGGCGACCAGCGCCCCGATCGCGGCCGGCGCCCGGTTCAGGGTCACCTGGCCGCGCGTCACGCGCGACACGTCGAGCAGGTCGTCGATCAGGCCGGTCATGTGGCCGGCCTGGCGCGCGATCACGGCGGTCACTTCGCGCAGGCGCGCCCGGTCGGGATTCCCGATGGTGAGGAAGTCGGCCGCCGCCGCGATCGGCGCCAGCGGGTTGCGCAGCTCGTGCGCCAGCATGGCCAGGAACTCGTCCTTGCGCTGGTCGGCTTCGCGCAGCGCCTCGGCCGCTTCGCGCTGCTCGGTGATGTCGGTATTGGTGCCGAACCAGCGCTGGATCACGCCGGCCTCGTCGCGCAGCGGCACCGCGCGCGACAGGAACCAGCGGTAGCTGCCGTCGCGGCCGCGCAGCTGGAAGGTGTCTTCCCACACCACGCCGCGGCGGATATGGTCGATGTACTTGGCGGTCATCGCATCGACGTAGTCCGGGTGGTGCACCTTCTTCCAGTCGGCGCCGCAGTCGTCCGCGGGCGCGGTGCCGGTGTATTCGTACCAGCGATTGTTGTGCCAGGAGATGCGGCCATCGGCCTCGGTCATCCAGGCCAGCTGCGGGATGTTGTCGGCCAGGGTGCGGAACTGCGCCTCGCTGCGCGCCAGCGCCAGCTGGGCGTCGCGGATCGGCGAGATGTCGACCACGTAGGCGATACCCTCGGCACTGTCGTCCGCCGCGCCCTCGTCGACCATCGTGGCGCCCATCTGCACGCTGACCCGGCTGCCGTCCTTGCGGTAATACTCCTTGATATGGTGGTCCATGCTCCCGGTCTGGCGCAGCCGCGCCATCACGCGCGCGTTCGCCGCCTGCCATTCCGCCGGCGTGAGCACACTGGAAGACAGGCGTCCCTCCTCGAGATCGGCGCGGGTGTAGCCGAGCATGTCGAGGAAATGCTGGTTGGCGTCGATGACGGTGCCGTCCATGCGGTAGCGGACGATGCCGATCACGTTGGCATCCACCAGGCGCCGGAAGCGCGTCTCGCTGGCGCGCAGCGCGTCCTCGACTTCCTGCTGGCGCGTGATGTCGAGCACGATACCGGGCATCCAGGCCGCCTGGCCGGCCTCGTCCCGGGTCAGCTTGGCGCGCGCCAGCACGTGGCGCCAGCCGCCGTCGGCCGCACGCACGCGGTAGCGTTGCTCGAACGCCTGGCCAGTGGCGATGGTGGTGTCGATCGCCTTGCGCGTCCGCTCCAGGTCGTCGGGGTGGATCGCTTCCAGGTAATGGGCCAGCGGGCCGCCGACGGCGACGGCTTCGGTGGCGCCGAAGAGCGTGGCCAGGTTGCGGTCGGCATACAGGCGGTCGGCGCGGACGTCGTAGGTCCAGGTGCCGATGTCGGCCGCCACCAGCGCGGCTTCCTCGCGCAGGCGCGCGTCGTGCAGGGCCGCCTGGTTGGCCTTGTGCTCGTGGGTATCGGTGCAGGTGCCGAGCCAGCGCACGATGCGCCCGGCGCCATCGCGCACCGGGAGCGCGCGCCCCAGCGTCCAGCGGTAGTCGCCGCTGACGTGGCGCAGGCGGTACTCGATCTCGTAGGGCGCGCCGGTGTCGAGCGAATGGCGCCAGACCTCCCAGGTGCGCGCCCGGTCGTCCGGGTGCACGATCGCGCTCCAGCGCTCGTCGTCGGATTCGCCCTCGGCGACGCCGGTGAAGTCGTACCAGCGCTGGCTGAAGTAATCGTGGCGGCCGTCGGGCAGCGTCGACCACACCATCTGCGGGATGGCGTCGGCAATCGCCTGGAACTGCGGATCGTGGCCGTCCACCGACACGCTGTGCAGCAGCGCGCAGCTGACGCCGCAGGCGCTGCCGTCGAGATCGCGCAGCGGCGACAACGCCAGCCGCGCGCCCACTCCCGGCGGCTCGACCTGCAGGGCGACGCCGGCCAGCACCTGGGCCAGCACCGGCCGCAGCGCTGCCGCCAGCGCCGGCCAGCCCTGGGCCAGCGGCTGCCCCAGCGCCTGCGGATGGCACTGCGCCAGCCGCGGCAGGCAGGCGTCGTTGTACAGCAGGTGCGCTTCGGGTCCCCACACCAGGAAAGCCGGACTGGCGCTGTCGAGCAGGAAGCGGGCAGCGTAGCGCAGGGCCACCGGCCACGCGTCCATCGGTCCGAGCGCGCCGGCGCCGTCGCGCAGCGCGCGTTCGACGATGCCGTCGGAAGTCGTGATGGGGGGCCGGTCTTGATCTGTCATGGGGTGGGTACTAGGCGCCTGCAAGGGCAAAAGAGGATGGACGAATTCTGATGGTGACTATTGAAAGTGAGGATCGGCGAATGCGGCGCCGATCTACTCATCAATTTCATCAATTATATTACTTATTTCCAATTTGAAACATCATTAGCGCGCATTATTGCTGTAAAAACGACACGGGCCCGGCATGCATCGCATGCCGGGCCCGCTTCAGTGCTACCCGTCGATTACCTGATCGGCAGGATCAGACCGCCACTGGCATCTTCGGCAACAGCTTGTCGAGCGTGACCGGATAGTCGCGCACGCGCACGCCGGTGGCGTTGTAGATCGCATTCGCGACCGCCGCCGCCACGCCGCAGATACCGAGTTCGCCCACGCCCTTCGCCTTCATCGGCGAGGTGGTCGGGTCGGTCTCGTCGAGGAACACGACTTCCTGGTGCGGGATGTCGGCGTGCACCGGCACCTCGTAGCCCGCCAGGTCGTGGTTGA
>JAKOOD010000365.1 GCA_022701635.1 Burkholderiaceae bacterium
TCGGGCAGCGTCGACCTGGTGGTCATCGACTCGGTGGCGGCGCTGACCCCGCGCGCCGAGATCGAAGGCGACATGGGCGACTCGCTGCCGGGCCTGCAAGCCCGTCTGATGTCGCAGGCGCTGCGCAAGCTGACCGGCTCGATCAACCGTACGAATACCCTGGTGATCTTCATTAACCAGATCCGTATGAAGATCGGCGTCATGTTCGGTAGCCCGGAAACCACGACCGGCGGTAACGCGCTGAAGTTCTACGCCTCCGTGCGCATGGACATCCGCCGTACCGGCTCGATCAAGTCGGGCGACGAGGTGATCGGTAACGAAACCAAGGTCAAGGTCGTCAAGAACAAGATCGCGCCGCCGTTCAAGGAAGCCCACTTCGACATCCTGTATGGCGAAGGCACGTCGCGCGAAGGCGAGATCATCGACCTGGGCGTGGACAACAAGATCGTCGAGAAGGCGGGTTCGTGGTACAGCTACGGTGGCGAACGTATCGGCCAGGGCAAGGACAATGCACGTCAGTTCCTGAAGGATCGTCCGCAACTGGCACGCGAGATCGAAAACAAGGTCCGCGCTGCGCTGGGCGTGCGTGAACTGCCGCCGGCACCTGCTGGCGATGCCGCGCCGGCGGTGGCTGCCGTCGGCGGCGACGAGTGATCGTCTAGATGGTGCGTCAGCAGCTCAGCCTGAAGGGCCGCGCATTGAAGTATCTTTCGATGCGCGATCACAGTCGGCTCGAGCTGGGACGCAAGCTGGCCCGCTATGCCGAGGAAGGCGACGACGTTGAAGCGTTGCTCGACTTCCTCGAAAAGAACAATTGGCTGTCGCAGGAACGCTTTGCCGAATCGCTGGTAAACCGGCGTGCCGGCCGCTACGGCAACAGCCGGGTGATCTCCGAACTGCAGCAACATGGTGTCAAAGGAGACGACTTGGCTGAACTGAAATCCGAACTGGCGTCGACCGAACTGGCGCGCGCCAGGGAAGTGTGGCGCCGTAAATTTGGCACCGTCGCTGAAGATGCGGCAGCGCGCAGCAAGCAGATGCGTTTCCTGCTGCAGCGCGGTTTTTCCCAGAATGCCGTGCGCGCCGCCATGCAGGGCGGGGCGGACGAGGACGAGTAAGTACAGCCGGCAGCCGGCAGTCGGTACTGGCCATATCACGCTTGTGCTGTTATTCGCCCGGCATATTTCGACCATATCCTTCATGCATGACCGAGGCGCCAGCGTACAGCGCCATCCGTCGGCGTTCCGCCAGCAGCGGGAACGCCTCCTCAACGGCGGAATGACGCTGCACGCTGGCGCTTCCGTGCATGTGCACGCCTCTCCCTCTCATCGCCGTTAAATTCCTTGCCCGGCTGTCAATCCAGTGCACATGCTGGCGCGCTGTGCTAAACTTTCGTGGTTTAAGCAGCGCCGCAAGAGCGGTTGTTGCCGTAGAAGCTGCGGCAACGTGCATCAGGCACACCGGCTGCATACTTTTTATCGCCGCATTCCGGCATTGGTTTTATGCCCCTGTCTTCACCCGCTCCGCGTAAGCTCCGGCACACGCGCGCCATCACTGTCGAAGCGTTTGCGCGCGACGATGGCTTGTGGGACCTCGACGCCTGCATCCGCGACATCAAGGCGCACGACATCGTGCTGCCGTCCGGTGTCCGTCCGGGTGGCTTGCCTGTGCACGACCTCAAATTGCGCGTGACCATCGACCGCGACATGAATGTGATCGACGCCGAAGCCGCGTCGGACGCCGTTCCCTACCCCGGTTTTTGCGACACCATCGCTCCCGCCTACAAGAAGCTGATCGGCTTATCGCTGCTGAAACATTTTCGTTTGCATCTGAAGGATCGCCTGTCCGGGGTTCTCGGCTGTACCCACCTGACCGAACTCGCGCAAGTCCTGCCCACCGCGGCAATCCAGGCCTTCGCCGATGACGCGATGGCAAGCCGCACGGAAGGCGATGCCTCCGAACGGCCGTATGAACTGGACCGCTGCCACGCCCTGCGCCTCGACGGCCCTGCCGTCGAACAGTATTATCCGCGCTGGGCTTTGAAAGCGGTGCCGGGGTAGCATCCGGCGCAGTACTATCCGTGTTTGAATACAGATGTTTGCCGTTTTTATTTGTTCAACCGCATTTAAATCAGTAACAGAAGAAGGGAAGCCAGCATGAAAATCCATGAGTATCAGGGCAAAGAAATCCTCCGAAAGTTCGGAGTGACCGTTCCGCGCGGCATTCCGTGCATGTCGGTGGACGAGGCCGTAAAGGCAGCTGAAGAGCTGGGCGGCCCGGTCTGGGTAGTCAAGGCGCAGATCCATGCTGGCGGTCGCGGCAAGGGCGGCGGCGTGAAAGTCGCCAAGTCGATCGATCAGGTGCGCGACTACGCGAACCAGATCATGGGCATGCAGCTGGTCACCCACCAGACCGGTCCGGAAGGCCAAAAAGTGAACCGCCTGCTGATCGAAGAAGGCGCCGATATCAAGCAGGAACTGTATGTCTCGCTGGTCACCGACCGCGTCACCCAGAAGATCGTGCTGATGGCCTCGTCGGAAGGCGGCATGGACATCGAAGAAGTCGCGCACAGCAATCCGGAAAAAATCCACAACGTCGTGATCGAGCCGTCTGTCGGCCTGACCGATGCGCAAGCCGACGACGTCGCCCGCAAGATCGGCGTGCCGGAAGGTTCGATCGCCGCAGCCCGTACCAACCTGCAAGGTCTGTACAAAGCCTACTGGGAAACCGACTGCTCGCTGGCCGAAATCAACCCGCTGATCGTCACCGGCGACGGTAAAGTCATCGCCCTGGACGCCAAGTTCAACTTCGACCCGAATGCCCTGTTCCGTCACCCGGAAATCGTCGCCTACCGCGACCTGGACGAAGAAGATCCAGCCGAAGTCGAAGCATCGAAATTCGATCTGGCCTACATTTCGCTGGACGGCAACATCGGCTGCCTGGTGAACGGTGCCGGCCTGGCCATGGCCACCATGGACACCATCAAGCTGTTCGGCGGCGAGCCGGCCAACTTCCTGGACGTGGGCGGCGGTGCGACGGCTGAGAAAGTCACCGAAGCATTCAAGATCATGCTGAAGAACCCGGGCCTGAAAGCCATCCTGGTCAACATCTTCGGCGGCATCATGCGCTGCGACGTGATCGCCGAAGGCGTGATCACCGCATCGAAGGCCGTGTCGCTGCAAGTGCCGCTGGTGGTCCGCATGAAGGGCACCAACGAAGACCTGGGCAAGAAGATGCTGGCCGACTCCGGTCTGCCGATCATCGCCGCCGATACGATGGAAGACGCAGCGAAGTCGGTCGTCGCCGCTGCAGCTGGTCAAGCCTAATACGCGAAGGATACAAAATGTCGATTCTGATTAACAAAGATACCAAAGTTGTCACCCAGGGCATCACCGGCAAGACCGGTCAGTTCCACACTCGCGCTTGCCGCGATTATGCGAACGGCCGTGAAGCATTCGTGGCTGGCGTGAACCCGAAGAAAGCCGGCGAAGACTTCGAAGGCATCCCGATTTTCGCCAACGTCGCTGAAGCCAAGAAAGAAACTGGCGCCAACGTATCGGTGATCTACGTGCCGCCGGCAGGTGCCGCCGCCGCCATCTGGGAAGCTGTCGAAGCCGAGCTGGACCTGGCAATCTGCATCACCGAAGGCATCCCGGTCCGTGACATGATGGAAGTCAAGGATCGCATGGCCAAAGCCGGTTCCAAGACCCTGCTGCTGGGCCCGAACTGCCCAGGCCTGATCACCCCGGACGAAATCAAGATCGGCATCATGCCGGGTCACATCCACCGCAAGGGCCGCATCGGCGTCGTATCGCGTTCGGGCACCCTGACCTATGAAGCAGTCGGTCAGCTGACCGCACTGGGCCTGGGCCAGTCGTCGGCAGTCGGTATCGGCGGCGACCCGATCAACGGTCTGAAGCACATCGACGTAATGCGCATGTTCAATGACGACCCGGAAACCGACGCCGTCATCATGATCGGCGAGATCGGCGGCCCGGACGAGGCGAACGCTGCTGAATGGATCAAGGACAACATGAAGAAGCCGGTCGTCGGCTTCATCGCCGGCGTCACCGCGCCGCCGGGCAAGCGCATGGGCCACGCCGGCGCGCTGATCTCGGGCGGTGCCGACACCGCGCAAGCCAAGCTGGAAATCATGGAAGCCTGCGGTATCAAGGTCACCAAGAACCCGTCGGAAATGGCTCGCCTGCTGAAAGCGATGCTGTAATCGATCGTTCACGGTCGGGCCCGGGTAACTGGGCTCATATGTAGAAGGGGAGCTGCGGCTCCCCTTTTTATTTGTCATGCCTGCCATGTCGGGCAGCCAGGGAGCATGACATTTTTTGGCGCATGCCTACTAACTTCGTCCAGCTGACAAAATTTGTTCAGCCTAAAGTGACAAAAATTGTCATGCGGCAAGGATTTTTAGCCAAAAACAGGGGTTTTGATATCAGGGTGCTATCGATTCCGTACGGAAACGAGCTGGCACGCCGCTTGCAATATATAGGTCAGAAGCAAGCAGTACCGGATAAGCAGTACCTACCCTTTTGAACGCAGTACCCCTCCCTGGAGAAGCAAATCATGAAAGCACCGAAAATTGTCAAGAAGGCCGAAGGCGGCTTTACCCTGATCGAACTGATGATCGTTGTCGCGATCATCGGTATCTTGGCAGCCGTCGCCATCCCGGCTTACCAGGACTATATCGCCAAGTCGAAAGCCACCGCAGCACTGGCCGATATCACCGGCGGCAAGACCGGCTACGAAATGGCTGTGGTCGAAGG
>JAKOOD010000380.1 GCA_022701635.1 Burkholderiaceae bacterium
CGGCCGGCTTTGCCGCCGCCCATATCGCGCGCAAGACCGGCGACCGCTCGCGCGATATCGATGAACCGCTGCGTGAACAGGTGCTGCAGAAACTGGCCGCCGGCGGCGCGCCGGCCAACTGGAGCGCGATGGTGCGCGAGGTGGTGGAACTCGACCAGGCCAGCGCCACGCGCATGTTCGGCGATGCGCTGCCGCCGGGTTTGAAGCTGCTGCGCTGACCCTAATCGGCGCTAGCCCTTGATCACCCAGTCCACGAATTCCTGCGCCAGTCCCGGCGGATTCGCTGCCGCCGTCCGTATCGCAATCTGCTCGTAGTACTCCAGCTCGTGCACGATGATCGGCACGGGATGCCCGAACCGCTCCCCGATAGTCCCGGATGCATGCAAGGCCTGGGCAATCCGTACGCAAGCGCCGACAAAATACGCCGTGATCCTGTCGGCGACCAGCATGCAGCGTTCGAAGTCGCCCGCTTCCTCTTCATCGGTGTACCAAAGGCCCTCGGCCTTGAGGGCGCGCTCCAATAGCTCCCTGCCTTCGGTCCCGGGTTCGCCGATGAAGGCCAGTTCGTTTTGCAGCCAGAACGCAAAATTCCACTTCGCCTCATCCGCATCGGACGCCGACGCTGTGCATGCCGCCACCTGCGCACGCGTGTTATAGCCGAGCTGGAACCAGGGATAGCGCGGATCGCCGTCGACGTCATCCACGAAGAAGGACAGCGCATAGATATCCGGCACGGCCGCGGCATCGATGCGCGCCAGGGCATTGCCGATCTCGGTGCAAGCAAACTTTTCGAAATCGTTCATGGGATTTGATCGTCCGGCCAGTGCAGTGTTGACATAAGGAAAATCAATATTAACAACAGCTTAGGCTCGGACAAAGTGATTTGTGGTTTATTCGGCCGCGTCATCACAAATTGTGCGCTTAACCCTTGCGCTGCGGCAACTACATCTGCAATCATGCTGTCAGGCAACAATTATGCCAGCAATCATTGCCGTTTCCAGGACGGCACTGCTCTGTTTGCCCCCTGACGACGAACCCATTCACTACGGAGCGCCGCGTGATCCGCCAACGCCCCTTGCACTTCTATTACCCGTTGTTCATGGCACTGGCCGCCGCCTGCGCCATCGTGCCGCTGGCCGGCTGGCAGTGGCATGGCTGGCTGATCGCCGCCGCGCTGCTGGCGGCAGGCGCCGCCGCGGCCGTGTTCGCGCCGGCCGCCGGTGCCGGCGCCGCTGCGTCATCGGACGATTACCTGGCCAGCCGCCGGCACTTCGGCGAGCAGGTGGCCACGGTCTGGGCTTCGCATATCGACGCCTCGCGCACCCAGATGGAAACCGCGGTGGTGGCGCTGGTCGGGCGCTTTTCCAGCATCGTCATGAAGCTGGAGCAGGCGCTGGCCGCGTCCGGCGCGGCGCGCAGCCATGAAGGCGGCAGCATCGTCGAGGTGTCCGCCGCCAGCGAGAAGGAACTGCGTTCGCTGCTCGACATGCTGGCCGGCGCCGCCGCCAGCAAGCAGCAGATGCTGCACAAGATCGAAGGCCTGCAGGCGATCACGGTCCAGCTGCAGAAGATGGCGGCCGACGTCGCCAGCATCGCCTGGCAGACCAACCTGCTGGCGCTGAACGCCGCGATCGAAGCGGCACGCGCCGGCGAGGCGGGACGCGGCTTCGCCGTCGTCGCCACCGAGGTGCGCATGCTGTCCAACCGCTCCGCCGACATCGGCAAGCAGATCGCCCAGCAGGTCGGCCAGATCAGCGCCGCGATCGGCGCCACCTCGCTGGCGGCCGGCGAATCCAGCCGCGAGGAAAACCGCGCCGCGCAGGCGTCCGAAGCCGTGATCGGCAAGGTGCTGTCCTCGTTCCGCGGCATCACCGATGCGCTGGTCCAGTCGTCCGACCTGCTGCAGCGCGAAAGCAGCGGCATCCAGGCCGAAGTGTCGGACGCGCTGATGCAGCTGCAGTTCCAGGACCGCGTCAGCCAGATCCTGTCGCACGTCCAGCAGAACATCGCGCGCCTGCCGTCCTACCTCGACGAACACGCGCGCCACACCGGCGCGGCGCTGCCGCCGCTCGACCCACGCGAGCTGCTGGCCGAACTGGAAAGCACCTACGCGATGGCCGAAGAACGCACGCTGCACGGGCACGGCACCCTGCCGCAGCCGCACAAACAACAGCACCAGCAGGCTGAAGAACTCACCTTTTTCTAGGAACAAGCATGGCAAAAACCATTATGGTGGTGGACGACTCGATCTCGATCCGCCAGGTCGTCGGCATCGCACTCAAGCAGGCCGGCTATGACGTCTTCGAAGCCAGCGACGGCAAGGACGCGCTGGCCAAGCTGACCGGCCAGAAGGTCAACCTGATCATCAGCGACGTCAACATGCCGAACATGGACGGCATCAGCTTCGTGCGCGAACTGAAGACCCGCCCCGCCTACAAATTCACGCCGGTGCTGATGCTCACCACCGAATCGCAGGAAGACAAGAAGGAACAAGGCAAGGCCGCCGGTGCACGCGCCTGGATGGTCAAGCCGTTCAAGCCCGAGGCGCTGCTGGCCGCCGTCCAGAAACTGACCATGGCCTGAACGGCCGCTTCCGCATTCTGCCGCCGGCGCAGGCCGGCTTTCCCGGAGAACTCATGAGTATTGGCGAACCAGGCCAAGGGACCGCCGCATGCCTGGCGGTCGAAGGCGAGCTGACGATCTATCGCGCCGCGGAGCTCAAGCCCGCGCTGCTGGACGCCGTGCGCGCGTCCGCCATGCCGGCGCTCGACCTGTCCGCCGTCACCGAATTCGACAGCGCCGGCCTGCAGCTGCTGCTGGTGGCGCGCCGCGAAGCGCAGCGCCTCGGCAAGCCGCTGCAGGTCGCCGGCGCCAGTCCCGCCGTGCGCGAGGTGTTGGCGCTGCTCGGCATCGACTTCGAAGGAGCCGCGGCATGAACCTCGACCAGGTGATGCACACCTTTATTGCCGAGAGCCGCGAGCTGCTCGAGCAGATGGAGGACGCGCTGCTGGCCATCGGCAGGGACAGCGGCGGCGGCGCGGGCGCGGATAACGAGGACGGGATCAACGCGATCTTCCGCGCCGCCCACACGATCAAGGGCTCGGCCGGCATGTTCGGCCTCGACCCGCTGGTCGATTTCACCCACGTCGCCGAGAGCGTGCTGGACAAGGTGCGCGACGGCGCCGTCGCCGTCGGCGACGACCTGGTGACGCTGCTGCTGGCCTGCTGCGACCACATCGCTACCCTGGTCGACGCGGTGGAAGCCGGCACGCTCGACGGCGACACCCGCCTCGGCGCCGCCGGCGCACCGCTGGTCGCGGCGCTGCAGGCTTACCTGGACGGCCCGCAGGCCCAGGCGCCGGCAACCGCTGCCGCTGCCACTGCCGGCGCCGCTGTGGCCGAGACAGCGCCGGCCGCCCCGCGGCAATGGCGGATCTCGCTGCGCTTCGGCGCCGACACCATGCGCAACGGCATGGACCCGCTCTCCTTCATCCGCTATCTCGGCCAGCTGGGCAGCATCACCGACATCGCCACGCTGGACGAGCGCCTGCCGGCCGCCGACGCATTCGATCCGGAATCCTGCTACCTCGGCTTCGAGATCGGTTTTGCCAGCAGCGAAGACCTGGCCACGATCGACGGCGTGTTCGACTTCGTGCGCGACGACTGCGAGATCGCCATCGCGGCGCAGGCCGCATCCGAAGCCCCCGCGCCCGTGCCTGTACCGCCGGCAGCCGCACCGGTCGCCGACAGCGCCGCCGACAGTACCAACGCCACCCCCGCGCGCCAGAGCCAGAAACAGGAAAAGCGCTCGGTGCGCGTCGACGCCGACAAGCTGGACCGCCTGATCGACCTGGTCGGCGAATTGATCATCGCCGGCGCCAGCACCAACCTGGTGGCGCGCCGCACCCAGATCGCCGAGCTGCTCGAATGCACCTCGACCCTGTCCGGCCTGGTCGAAGAAGTGCGCGACAGCGCGCTGCAGCTGCGCATGGTCAAGATCGGCGCCACCTTCAACCGCTTCCAGCGCGTGGTGCACGACGTCTCGCGCGAACTGGGCAAGGACATCCGCCTGCAGGTGAATGGCGAGGACGCGGAGCTGGACAAGACCGTCGTCGAAAAGATCGGCGACCCGCTGACCCACCTGGTGCGCAACGCGATGGA
>JAKOOD010000452.1 GCA_022701635.1 Burkholderiaceae bacterium
CATTTTGCAGGCAGTTGCGCTTAGTTACCGGCAAGAAATAGCGTTTCTTGCGGCAAAGAAGCCATAATAGCCGACTTCGTCTTCCGGCCCGTCGCTGGCCCTTGTCCCCGTTTCCGATGCGTTTTCCAATGCGTTTTCTGCTGCGTCCGCGTAACCTGGTCGTCCTGCTGAGCTACCTGCTGCTGTCCTGCATGCCCTTCGTGCCTGTCCTGTTCGGCCTGCCGCTCGAGCATCCGGGCAAGATCCTCGGCATCGAGCTTATGGCCTGGACCGGCGTCTGGGCGCTGCTGAAACGCCCGGCCTGGTTTCACTGGCTGCTGCTGCCGGCCTTTCTGGCGCTGCCGGTGGAACTCTATTTATATGCGTTCTACGGCCAGGGCATCTCGACCCACCACCTGGGCATCATTGCCGAGACCAGTCCGGCGGAGGCGATGGAATTCCTCGGCACCAAGGTATGGCTACTGGTCGCCGTCTTCATCGGCGTGCTGGCCTGGTTCGCCGCCAGCTGGGTCGCGGCCTGGCGCACGCGCGACCTCGACTGGACCGACGTCTCGCGCCCGGTGGTGCTGGGCGTGCTGGCGGTCGGGACGGCGGTGTTCGCCTATGGCGTCGAATTCGGGGTGGCGGCGCCACCGCTGGCGGCCGCCTCGTCCCCGCGCCCGCCCGCTCGGCTGGTGCGGGCGGCGCCGGCCAAGGACGAGGATGCCGAGACCACCGCCGCGCCGCGTCCCGGCAGCGTGCCGCCGCGTGCCGCCCTGCCGCCGCTGGCGCACTGGGCGCGATTGCCGTTCGACCTGGACACCTTCGCCCGTTCCTGGCCCTTCGGCCTGATGGCGCGCGGCCTCGACTTTTACAAGGAACGCGTGTACCTGGCGGAACTCAACCGCAGCAGCGCGCAATTCCGCTTCCACGCGACCTCCGCCCTCGCCGCGGACGAGGCGCAGACCGTGGTGATGGTGATCGGCGAATCCTCGCGCTACGATCGCTGGCGCCTGAACGGCTATGCGCGCGACACCAATCCGCTGCTGTCGCAGCAGGCCAACCTGGTGACGCTGCCGGATATGATCACCTCGGTGTCAGCGACGCGGTTGTCGGTGCCGGTGATCATCTCGCGCAAGCCGGCGACCGAGAGCCTGAAGGATGGCTTCTCGGAAAAATCGTTCATTTCCGCCTTCAAGGAAGCCGGCTATAAAACCTTCTGGCTGTCGAACCAGATCTCGTTCGGCAAGTTCGACACGCCGGTCTCCGTGTTCGCCAAGGAGGCGGACGTCGTCGATTTCCTGAACCTGGGCGGTTTTACCGACAATTCCAACTACGACGAGATCCTGTTCGGCCCCCTGAAGCATGCGGTGGCCGATCCGGCGCCGAAAAAACTGATCGTGCTGCACACGCTGGGCAGCCACTGGAACTACAGCCACCGCTACCCGAAGCAGTTCGACAAATGGCTGCCCTCGCTGTACGGCATCGACAAGCCGGTCTACACCGACATCCGCATCAAGGCCCAGCTCAACAACAGCTACGACAGCTCGATCCTGTACACCGACTGGTTCCTCGACGGCGTGATTGGCCGCCTGAAAGAGAGCGCCGGGCCGGCCGCGCTGCTGTACGTGGCCGACCACGGCCAGACCCTGTACGACAACGGCTGCCGCCTGGCCTTCCACGGCCACAATACCCAGTACGAATTCCACGTACCCGCCTTTGCCTGGTATTCGGACGCCTACGCCGAGCGCCACCCCGACAAGGTCGGCCAGCTGCGCCGCCACCGCAAGGCCAGGCTGGCCACCGAAAACGTGTTCCACACCCTGCTCGACCTGGCCGACGTGCACTATCCCGGCGAACGCCTCGACTGGAGCGTCGTCAACCCGGCTTTCCGCCAGCACAAGCGCTACGTCGACAGCTACGGCTGGACCGACTACGACAACGCCACCATCAAGGGCGAATGCCACGAAGTCATCGCCAAGGGCAAGCCGCTCCCGCGCCACTGATCAATTCGGGGTCAGAGCACAATTTCTGCTCTGACCCCGAACTCCAAACGGGCTTGGCCTTGGTGAGTTCGCAAACAGACAACACCGATTGTCTGCGTAAAGATGGCCCGGTCCCTTCCCGACCGATCCACTTTCCGAAAGCGAGCACGCGATGAAACGTCCTCTCATGGCCCTGCTGTGCCTGACCGTTACCGGTGCCTGGGCCCAGCAAGGCGACGGCACCCGGTACAGCGCTGAAAACAATATCTTCAAACCCGACAAGGTCGAGCCCACGCCGCAGCGCATGGCCGGCATCAAGGCGCCGCCGGGCTTCACGGTGACGCCCTTCGCCACCGGTTTGAAAAACGCCCGCATCATCGCGGTGGCGCCCAACGGCAACGTCTATGTGAGCCGGCGCGACCAGGGCGACGTCGTGCTGCTGCGCGATGCCAACGGCGACGGCCGCGCCGATGGCCCGCCGGAGATCGTGGTCAGCCGCGCCGGCGCGCACGGCCTGGCGATCCGCGACAACAAGCTGTACCTCGTGACCGTGAAAGAGCTGTTCGTGGCCGACATCCAGCCCGACGGCCGCCTCGGCGCGCCCACGATGCTGGTGGGCGACCTGCCCGACGCCGGCCAGCACGCCAACCGCACCATCGCCTTCGGCCCGGACGGGATGCTGTACCTGACCGTCGGCAGCACCTGCAACGCCTGCAACGAAACCAACCAGGAAAACGCGACCATCCTGCGCCTCACGCCGGACGGCAGCAGCCGCACGATCGTCGCCACCGGCCTGCGCAACACCATCGGTTTCGACTGGCAGCCGCGGACCGGCGAGCTGTGGGGCTTCGACCACGGCATCGACTTCCTCGGCGACGAGGAGCAGCCGGAAGAGCTCAACAAGATCGAACAGGGACAACAATATGGCTGGCCGCACGTGGTCGGCGCCGGCACCATCTACCCGCAGAGCACCCCGATCGGCGAGATCAGCAAGCAGGACTGGAAGGCGCACAGCACACCGATGGTGCTGGGCTACGCCGCCCACGCGGCGCCGATGCAGCTCGTCTTCTACAAGGGCACCGCCTTCCCCACCGAATACCAGGGCGACGCCTTCGTCACCATGCGCGGCTCCTGGAACCGCAAGGTCCCTTCCGGCTACGAGATCGTGCGCGTGCGCTTCCAGGACGGCCAGGCACGCTCGATCGAACCCTTCGTGACCGGCTTCCTCACCGACGGCAACAAGACCCACATCGCGCGCCCGGTCGGCCTGGCGATGGCCAAGGATGGCGCGTTGCTGATGGCGGACGACGCCAACGGCGTGATCTACCGCATCGCCTACACGGGCAACGCCGCCAAGCCCGCGAGCGCGCTGCAGGCGCCGGCCGGCCCGATGCAGCAGCAGGCGAGCAAGGGCAGCGGCGTGCCGATCGCCTTCACCCGCGCGCAGACCCAGGCCAAGGCCACGCTCACCGTCAGCTCGTCGGGCTTCGTGCGCGGCGGCGAGATTCCGGCCAAGTACAGCGAATATGCGGACGGCGTGGCACCGGCGCTGAGCTGGACCGCGGTGCCGAACGCGAAATCCTACGTCGTCGTCATGGAAGACCCGGACGCCAAGCCGGTCACGCCGGTGGTGCACTGGCTGGCCTGGAACATCCCCGCCAGCCTGACCCGCCTGCCCGAGGGCCTGCAGGAGCAGCCGCGCCTGACCGATCCGGACGGCGTGCTGCAGGGCCGCACCACGCATGGTTCGACCGGCTGGTACGGCATGCATCCGCCGGTGGGCGACAAGCCGCACCACTATCACTTCCAGGTGTATGCGCTGGACCGGATGCTGGACGTGCCCTGGGGTGCGGAGCGCGACCAGTTGCTGGAGGCGATGCAAGGGCACGTGCTGGCCAAGGGGGAGCTGGTCGGGACGTTTGCGCAGAAGCAGAAGCCGCAAAAGTAACGAGTCCGCGCTAACAATCAACGTCGTCCCTGCGCAGGCAGGGACCCAAGTTTCTGCGCGCACCACAAGCACACGCTACGCGCGATTCATGCAAACTTGGGTGCCTGCCTTCGCAGGAACGACGTTCCGGCGTCCCTGGCCATAAAGGGGGTCAACCCACCCCATCATCCAGCAAATCCGCCCCGGCACCGCCACCCCGCTGCCCCGCCAGCCAGCGCGCCACCTTCTCGGCCTTGCCCTGCACCGCCATCCCGAACCCGTGCGCAGCCAGCAGCGCAATCCCGTTGGTCCGCCCCAGCACGCCCGGTGCCAGCCGCAGCACGCCATCGTCCCCCGTCCCGACCCGCCACGGCGCCAGCCGGTGCGCCAGCAAGGGCCCCAGCACCAGGTTATGCGAAGACACGACCACCAGCGCCTGCGCCGCCAGTTCGTCCAGCACCGCCGCCGCCGCCGATACCGATTCCTCGTGGTTGGTGCCGCGGAAGATCTCGTCGACCAGGCACACCACCGGGCGCGCAGCGGCCGCCGCCAGCAGTTCCCTGGCGCGCGCCAGTTCGGCGATATAGAGACTCTGCCCGCCCAGCAGCGAATCCTCGTTCTGCATGCTGGCGACGACAGGCAGCGCCGGCAGGCTGGCCCGGCGTGCATAGCAGAAGCCGAAGGCGCGCGCTGCCGCCAGGTTGAGGCCCAGCGTGCGCAGGAAGGTACTCTTGCCGACGCCGTTCTGGCCCGACAGGAAGGCGCCCTTGCGGTCGAGCGCGATCGACAGCGCGCTGGCCCCCGCGACCAGCGGATGCACGCCCTCGTCCAGCGCCAGCGCGCGCGCGGCGCTGCGCCCGGACCAGCACCACAGCGGCGTGGCCAGCAGGTGGCGCGCCAGCGCCACGTCGGCTTCGAGGTTGGCGCACCGGTCGTAGCATTCGCATAAAAAGGCGCGCTGTGCGAACGCCAGGCGCACACTCCTGAAGTAATGGCGGACGTTGGCCAGCATGAACCAGTGCAGGTAGTCCTTGACCAGCGGCGCCCCGTCCACCAGCGGCGACGGCGTCAGGCGCCGGCTGATCCAGCCTGCCTGCTTGGCGCGGCCCGTGAAATCCCCGGCCAGCGGATGGCCGCTGCCGTCCAGCAGCGCGCACACGCGCAGCATCATCTGCAGCGCGCCGCCCAGCCGGCCCCATTCCTCCATGCGCTCGCGGTAGCGCATCTGCGGCGCCACCAATAGATACATCGCGACGGCGGTGGCGAGCCAGGCCAGCGGCGACAGCAGCAGCGCCGCCGCGATCGAGGTCGCCAGCAGCAGCGGGATCAGGAACCACACCCGCAGCCACGCCGGCCGGGGCGGCGCGGTGATATCCGCATCGAACAGCAGCCCGGCCACCTCGATATCGGCATGGCGCAGCGCGCGCAAGCCGTGGTGCAGCCGCGCCAGGCGCCCGGGATCGGCCAGCAGGGTCTCGATGCGGGTGCGGCGCAGGGCCGCCTCGTCCTCGCCGCTGCCGTTGCCGTTGCGCAGGCGGCGGTACAGCACCTGGCGGCCGAAGATGCTGGTCTCGGCGGAGACCAGTTCACCGTAGCGCTCGAGCAGCAGGTCGCGCCAGGTCGGGTCGTCCAGCGCAGCGTCCGCATCGTCCGCGGTCAGACGCTGCAGGCGGGCGACGTCGCTGGGCGCGAACGGATAATCCTGCGGTTCCGGTTCAGCGGACCTCGTCAAGGCAGCAAAGCGCGCCAGCAGCGGGCGCCAATGACCCGGCAGGCGAAACACGGTAAAGGACATAGGCGCTTTCCACGGCCGGGCCGGATAATGATGCGGGAAATTATGAACGCTTTATAAAATATCAAGGGCGCGCCGGCGAAAGAGTGTCCGGCCTGTCCGTCCGCCTGCCGGACGGACAGAGAGCGGACGGCGCATTCATCGAGGTCGACACCAATCGAATCAAGGACTTACGGATTGGCACGGTTCCTGCACATAGCGCTGTGTCCCAACCCGAATGTCCACACCATGATCCGCGACACCTCACAACAAGACGCCATCATTGCCGCCCCGGCCGGCGCCGGCCTCAAGCGCGGCGCCGTCTGGATCGGCGCCGCCGCCGCCCTGCTGGCCGTCTGCGCCTTCCTGCTGTCGTCCTGGCGCGGCAGCGAAGCCTCGGTCAGCGCGGCGCGCCTGCGCATCGCCGAGGTCACCCGCGGCACGCTGGTGCGCGACGCCTCCGTCAACGGCCGCGTGGTGGCCGCCGTCAGCCCGACCCTGTATGCCAAGGCGCCGTCCACCGTCAACCTGAAGGTCGCGGCGGGCGACACGGTGAAGAAGGACCAGGTGCTGGCGGTGCTGGAATCGCCCGACCTGTCCGATGCGCTGAAGCGCGAAGTGTCCACCTACGAGCAATTGAAGGCGGAAGTGGCGCGCCAGCAGATCCTGGCCCGAAAACAGAAGCTGCTGGCGCAGCGCGAAGCCGACACCGCCGAGATCGACCGCCTGTCGGCCCAGCGCACGCTGGAACGCTACCAGAGCGTCGGCGATCTCGGCATCATCGCCAAGATCGACTTCCAGAAGGCCAAGGATGCCGTGAAATCGAGCGAGATCCGCGCGAAGCACGCGGCCCAGGCGGCGGCGCTCGAAGGCGACGACGTCCAGCTGGCCCTGAAGACCAAGGCCAACGAGCTGGAACGGGCGCGCCTGGCGATGGGCGAAGCCCAGCGCCGCGTGGATGAGTTGACCGTGCGCGCCCCGGTCGACGGTTTCATCGGCACCCTGAACGTGCAGAACCGGATGGTGGTCGCCGCCAATGCGCCGCTGATGACCCTGGTCGACCTGTCCAAGCTCGAAGTCGAGATCGAGGTGCCGGAGACCTATGTGGCCGACCTCGGCCTGGGCATGAACGCCGAGGTCCAGCTGCCGTCCGGGACCGCCACCGGCAAGCTGTCGGCGCTGTCGCCGGAAGTGGTGCGCGGCATGGTACTGGCGCGTGTCCGCTTCGATGGCGACCAGCGTGGCGAGCAGCCGAAGGGCCTGCGCCAGAGCCAGCGCGTGACCGCGCGCCTGCTGGTCGAGGAAAAGCCGAACGTCCTGATGCTGCCGCGCGGCCCCTTCGTCGAAAGCGAGGGCGGACGCTATGCCTACGTGGTGCGCGACGGCATCGCGACCCGCACCCCGATCCGCGTCGGCGCCACCAGCATCTCGGCGGTCGAGATCCAGTCCGGCCTGCAGCAGGGCGACAAGGTCGTGGTGGCCGGCACCGACGCCTTCAACAACGCCAGCCGCATCTCGATCAATAACTGAAAACACATCACTGAAAGGACACAGCCATGCTGCGCATGACCAACCTGAACAAGGTGTACCGCACCCACATGATCGAGACCCACGCGCTGCGCGGCTTCGAGATCGACGTCCGCGAAGGCGAGTTCGTCACCGTCACCGGCCCATCCGGTTCGGGTAAAACCAGCTTCCTCAACATCGCCGGCCTGCTCGAGGAATTCACCTCGGGCGACTACATCCTCGACGGCGTCAACGTGAAGGGCCTGGGCGACAACGCCCGCTCGCGCCTGCGCAACGAAAAGCTCGGCTTCATCTTCCAGGGTTTTAATCTGATCCCGGACCTGAACCTGTTCGACAACGTCGACGTCCCATTGCGTTACCGCGGCTTCAATGCAACCGAGCGCAGGAAGCGCATCGAGGAGGCGCTGGCCAAGGTCGGCCTGGCCTCGCGCATGAAACACTACCCGGCCGAACTGTCCGGCGGCCAGCAGCAACGGGTGGCGATCGCGCGCGCGCTGGCCGGCTCGCCCAAGCTGCTGCTGGCCGACGAACCGACCGGCAACCTGGACACCCAGATGGCGCGCGGCGTGATGGAACTGCTGGAAGAGATCAACGCCGCCGGCACCACCATCCTGATGGTCACCCACGACCCCGAGCTGGCGGTGCGCACCACGCGCAACGTGCACATCATCGACGGCCAGGTGTCGGACCTGGTGCGCAAGGGACCGTCGCTGGTCCAGACCCCGGTCACCGCCTGAGGAGCCCATGCCCATGTTCGGCTATTACTTCAAGCTTGGCCTGCGCAGCCTGCGCCGCAACCGCGCCCTGACCGCGCTGATGGTGCTGACCCTGGCCGTCGGCGTCGCCGCCAGCGTCTCGACCCTGACCATCCTGCACATGATGTCGGGCGACCCGATCCCCGAAAAAAGCACGCGCCTGCTGGTGCCGCAGGTCGACAATGGCCCGCTCGATGGCTGGTCCCCGGGCGACGAACCGAATGACGTGCAGATGAGCTACCAGGATGCCGCCAACCTGCTGAAAAGCGGCCAGGGCGAGCGCCGCACCGCGCTGTTCGGCGTCGCCGGGCCGCTCGAGCCGCCGCGCAAGGACCTGCCGGCCTTCATGGTGTCCGGCATGGCGCCGACGCGCGACTTCTTCGCCATGTTCAACGTCCCCTTCCTCCATGGCCAGGCCTGGAGCGAAGCCGACGATGCCCGTGGCGCCGACGTCGTGGTGCTCGGCCGCGCCATGGCCGAAAAGCTGTTCGGCGAGGCCGATCCGGTCGGCAAGCAGGTACGCCTGATGGGTTTCCCGTTCACCGTGAGCGGCGTGCTCGACACCTGGAACCCGCGTCCGCGCTACTACAAGCTGATCGGCGGCGACACCTTCGGCGATGCGGACGACTACTTCATTCCCTTCTCCACCGCGATCCGCCACGAATCCGACAACAACGGCGGCATGAACTGCAGCGCCAGGCGCGACCCCGGCTATGCCGCGCTGCTGGCATCGGAGTGCACCTGGATCCAGTTCTGGTTCGAGACCCGCGCGGCGGGCGACCGCGCCGACCTGCAGGCCTGGCTCGACAACTACGTGCGCGACCAGAAGAAGCTCGGCCGCCTCAAGCGCAACGCGCCGAACCACCTGTACGACGTGATGGAGTGGATGGACGTGCTGAAGATCGTCGACAACGACAGCAAGCTGTCGGTCTGGCTGGCGTTCGGTTTCCTGGCGCTGTGCCTGGTGAACACGATCGGCCTGCTGCTGGCCAAGTTCTCGGTGCGCGCGTCCGAGATCGGCGTGCGCCGCGCGCTCGGCGCCTCGCGCCGCGAGATCTTTCGCCAGTTCCTGGTCGAGACCGGCGTCATCGGCCTGGCCGGCGGCTTGCTCGGCCTCGGCCTCGCCTTCGGCGCGCTGGCGCTGATCGGCATGCAGGGCAAGGAAGTCGCGGCGATGGCGCACATGGACTGGCAGATGCTGGGCCTGACCTTCGTGCTGTCGGTGGCGGCGGCGCTGCTGGCCGGCCTGCTGCCGACCTGGCGCGCCTGCCAGGTGACGCCGGCGATCCAGCTCAAATCGCAGTAATCCCCATATCCATTCAAAGAGAGACGACATGGAAATCCGTCCCATCCTGTCCGCGCTGCTGCGCAACAAGACCGGTCCGATCCTGGTGGCGCTGCAAGTGGCGCTGAGCCTGGCGATCCTGGCCAACGCCGTATACATCGTCAACGAGCGGCGCACCGTGATCGCGCGCCCGTCCGGCATCGCCGACGAACATGCGACCTTCTACATCAAGGCGCGCAACCTGGACACCGACGGTCCCGAACAGCGCCTGGCTGCCTTCAAGCACGAGGCCGAGGTGCTGCGCGCGGTACCCGGCGTGGCCTCGGTGGCCAACGTGTCGCAGATGCCGCTGTCGCAAAGCGGCTGGAACAGCACCGTCAGTATCGACCGCAAGCAGGAGCGCGGGAGCGCCCTCGCCTCGATGTACATATCGGGCGACTCGGTCATCAAGACCTTCGGCCTGAACCTGGTCGAGGGCCGCGACTTCCTGCCCCAGGAACTGGTGGAGATCAACGAAAAGCAGGACAAGGACACGCCGCCGCACATCATCGTCACCCGGGCGCTGGCCGGCAAGCTGTGGCCGGGTACATCCGCGATCGGCAAGACCCTGTACTTCGGCCGCAACGAGCAGGCCGAGGGCATCCAGGTGGTGGGCGTGGTCGAGCGCCTGCAGACCCAATCGGCGCAGACCGGCGAGAAAGGCGAGTTCGCGGTGATCATCCCGGCACGCCTGTACGGCGGCTCGCGTGCCCTGTATGCGGTGCGCACCGAACCGGGCCAGCGCGACCGCGTGATGAAGGAAGCGGAGAGCGCACTGCGCAAATCCACGGCCACGCCGATGATCCTGGAGATGCGCACCGTCGACGAGGACCGCAAGGACCGCTACCGCAGCGACGTCGCGCTGCAGTGGATGCTGATCGCGGTCAGCCTGCTGATGCTCCTGATTACCTGCTCCGGCATCGTCGGCATGGCCAGCCTGTGGGTGACCCAGCGCCGCAAGCAGATCGGCGTACGGCGCGCGCTCGGCGCCCGCCGCCTCGACATCCTGCGCTACTTCATCCTTGAAAACGTCATGATCACCAGCGCCGGCGTGTTCGGCGGGGTGGCGCTGGGACTGGCATTGAACCAGCTGCTGGTGAGCAAACTCGACATGGCGCGCTTGCCGGCGGGCTACCTGGCGGCCGGCGCGCTGCTGTTCTGGCTGATCGGCGTGATCGCCGCTTACGGGCCGGCGTGGAAGGCGGCCAGCATCTCGCCGGCCACGGCCACCCGCAGTGTGTAGTGTTATTCTATTGTCCATGCCTACTGTCCTGATCATCGATGACAACGCCGCCGTCGGCATCGCGCTCGACGTCCTGTTCTCCCTGCACGACATCGCGGCGCTGCACGCGGCCTCGCCCGAGGAGGGCCTGGCCATGCTGGCGCGCCAGCCGGTCGACCTGGTGATCCAGGACATGAACTTCACGGCCGACACCACCTCCGGCGAAGAAGGGGTGGCGCTGTTCCGCGCGATCCGCCGGCAGTACCCGGACCTGCCGGTGATCCTGCTGACCGCCTGGACCCATCTCGACGCCGCGGTCGACCTGGTGAAAGCCGGCGCCGCCGACTACCTGTCCAAGCCGTGGAACGACGAGCGCTTGCTGGCGACGGTCTCCAACCTGATCGAACTGGGCCAGGCCAACCACGCGCTGGCCCAGCGCCTGCAGCGCGAGCGCCGCGCCAAGCGCGAGCTGGAACAGAATTTCGATCTGCGCGGCCTGGTGTGGGCCGACCCGGCCACCGAGCGGGTGCTGAGCCTGGCCTGCCAGGTGGCGCGCGCCGACGTGCCGGTGCTGATCACGGGACCCAACGGCACCGGCAAGGAGCGCATCGCCGAGATCATCCAGGCCAATTCGGCGGTGAAGGATGGCCCCTTCGTGGTGCTCAATTGCGGCGCCCTGCCCTCGGAACTGATCGAGGCCGAGCTGTTCGGCGCCGACGCCGGCGCCTACACCGGCGCCGCCAGGGCGCGCGAGGGGAAATTCGAGGCGGCCGACGGCGGCACCCTGTTCCTCGACGAGATCGGCAACCTGCCGCTGGCCGGGCAGATGAAACTGCTGCGGGTACTGGAAACCGGACGCTTCGAGCGCCTCGGCTCGAACCGCGAGCGGCAGGTCAAGGTGCGCGTGATCAGTGCCACCAACGCCGACCTGGGGTCGATGATCCGCGCCGGGACCTTCCGCGAAGACCTGTTCTACCGCCTCAACCTGATCGAATTGAAGCTGCCGCCACTGGCGGCGCGGCCGGGCGACATCCTGCCGCTGGCGCGCGGCTTCCTGGCGCCGGGCAAGCGGCTCGACCCCAGTGCGGAAAGCGCGCTGGCGGCGCATGCGTGGCCCGGCAACGTGCGCGAGCTGAAGAACGTGATGGCGCGCGCCTCGCTGCTGGCGCGCGGCGAGACCATCAAGCCGCTCGATCTCGGCCTGCCGCTGGCGCCCGCCGCAAGCCCGGATGCGGAGCCGGACCGCGACGCCATCGCCGCGGCACTGGCGCGCGCCGGCGGCGTGATCGCCCAGGCGGCGGCCGAACTCGGACTGTCGCGCCAGGCACTGTACCGGCGCATGGAGCGCCTCGGCATCGCGCGTTCGGCATGAACGCGGCGCCGGGTCCGGAAGACGCGGGCTTCTTTAGGCGCTGGCGCCTTTCACTGGTCACACGCTGGTCGGCGCTGGTGGCGACGCTGCTGGCGCTCGGGATCGGCATCGCGCTGGCGCTCGACCACCTGTTGCCGGGGCAGCCGCTGCTGGTGCTCGGCGCCTGCCTGCTGTGCGTGGTGCCGCTCTCGGTCATCACCCTGCGCGCCCAGGTGCAGCCGGTCCTGTCGCTGTTCCGCGCGCTGGAAGGCACCGTGGCGAGCTACCGCGACGGCGATTTTTCGTTCAGCCTGCACTGGCCGCAGAACGACGAGCTGTCCGACCTGGTCGCGGCCCACAACGCGCTCGGCGAGGTGCTGCGCGAACAGCGCCTCGGCCTGGTCCAGCGCGAACTCCTGCTCGACACCATGGTGCAGAACACGCCGGTGGCGATGCTGCTAGTGGCCGATACGGCGGCCGGCGCCCGCACCATCGTCTACGCCAACCTGGCCGCGCGCCAGCTGCTGGCGCACGGCAGCAAGCTGGAAGGCCACGCCCTGCAGGCGGTGCTGGAGACGGCGGCGCCGGCACTGGTCGAGGCGCTGGCGCGCGGTGGCGACGGCCTGTTTTCCGCCGGCGACGGCGAGGACGAGGAGGTCTACCACCTGGCACGGCGCGACTTCAGCCTGAACGGGCGGCGCCACGAACTGCTGCTGTTGCGCCAGCTGACCGCCGAGCTGCGGCGCCAGGAAGTGCAGACCTGGAAAAAGGTCATCCGCGTCATCAGCCACGAATTGAACAACTCGCTGGCGCCGCTGGCCTCGCTCGCCCACTCCGGCGCGGAACTGGTGCGGCGCGGCCAGACCGAGCGCCTGCCGCAGATCCTGGAAACCATCGGCGAGCGCACGCGCCACCTGGAGAGCTTCATCCTCGGCTACGCGCGCTTCGCCAAGCTGCCGACGCCGCGCCTGGAACACTGCGCCTGGGATGCCTTGGTGGCGCGGCTGGCGGCGCAGGTCAGCTTCCGCCTCGAGGGCGAGCTGCCGCCCGAGCCGGCCCTGATCGACGTCGCCCAGATGGAGCAGGCGTTATTGAACCTGCTGAAGAACGCCCACGAATCCGGCTCGCGCGCGGAAGACGTCGGACTCCAGATCCGCCGCGTGCAGAACGTGGTGCGCATCGACGTGCTGGACCGCGGCAGCGGCATGAACGACGCGGTACTGACCAACGCGCTGGTGCCCTTCTATTCCACCAAGCGCAGCGGCACCGGCCTGGGACTGGCGCTGGCGCGCGAGATCGCCGAAGCGCATGGCGGGCGCATCACGCTGAACAACCGCGAAGGCGGCGGACTGGCGGTGACGCTGATTTTGCCCCAGGGGTCAGAGCCCGCCTAGGGGGCAGAGCCCGGTTTCTAGGGGTCAGAGCCCGGTTTTTCTTTTAGGGGCTCTGACCCCGGTGTTCAGCCGCCAACGACTTCGGGGTCAGCAGCCGCCAACGACTTCGGGGTCAGAGCCCAACCGGAAAAAACGGGCTCTGACCCCTGCGGTAGTTTGGTAATATCCCTGCATGTCCGTCCCCACGTCTCCCCGCTATTCCCAGCCCGGCCATCCGCCGGCCACCATCACCGAATTCGAAGGCGTGCGCTCGCTCCACCTCGGCACTTCCTGGGTGCAAGGCGCCATGCGCCTGAGCCGGCCGGATGCGATCGAGCTCGAATACGTGCAGATGATGATGATGTGGATGCTGTTCGTGCAGCAGCCGCGCCGCATCGTGCAGCTGGGCCTGGGCAGCGCGGCGCTCACCAAGTTCTGCTACCAGCGCTTCCCGCAGGCGCATGTGACGGCGGCCGAACTGAATCCGAACGTGATCGCGATCTGCCGCGATCACTTCGGGCTGCCGCCGGACGACGCCCGCCTCGACGTGCGCGAAATGGATGCCCTCGACTTCGTGATGGATCCCGCCAACCACGGCACGGTCGACGTGCTGCAGGTCGATTTGTACGACGAGGAGGCGCGCGGTCCGGTGCTGGACACGCCCGAGTTCTACCAGGCCTGCGCCGACTGCCTGGCCCCGGATGGCGTCATGACCGCCAACGTGTTCGGCGACTTCATCAACTACGACAAGAACCTGCAGGCGATGGAACAGGCCTTCGACGCCGTGGTCTGGCTGCCCGAAGTCCACGACGCGAATATCGTCGTGATCGGGTTCAAGCAGTCGCCCGAGCTCGACTTCGCGCTGCTGTACGAACGCGCCGCCGACATCAAGCGGCGCTATAACCTGCCGGCCAAGAACTGGGTCAACGGCTTGAAGGAGTGGATGCGCGATCACCTGGCGTGAACACCGCCGGCCGCTTCCCCGTTGTATAAACCGCACATGCACATCGTCTCCGCGGTCAAGCTACGCCTCATGGGTTGTGGCCGCTCAATTTCCCTCTGCAGCAGCACGCGCAAGATGGCTGAGTCGCTAACCGAGCTCAGCCTTGAGGGAAATGATCATGGACAAGAATTTCCGACATACATTGCTCGCATCCGCCGTCCTGGCGGCCTGCGCGCCAGCCGCGGCCCAGCAGGCGGATGACGCCGACACCACAACGCGCAAGGTGGTCGTGGTCGGCTCCCGAAGCGCCCCCAGGAGCGCGCTCGACACCGCGGTCCCGGTCGGCCTGATCGGCCAGAAACAACTGCAGTCGACCGGCACCGCGGAACTCGGCAAGGCGCTGCAGGCGCTCGACCCCTCGTTCAACTTCAGCACCACCTTCGTCAGCGACGGCACCGACATCATCCGCCCGGCCACCCTGCGCGGCATGGGGCCGGACCAGCTGCTGGTGCTGGTCAACGGCAAGCGCCGCCACCAGCAAGCGCTGGTCAACGTGCAGCAGACCATCGGCCGCGGTTCGGCCGGCACCGACATCAATGCGATCCCGGTCTGGGCCATCGACCACATCGAGATCCTGCGCGACGGCGCCAGCGCCCAGTACGGCTCGGATGCGATCGCCGGCGTGATCAACATCGTGCTCAAGGGCGGCGCCGACGTCGACGGCATGGGCGCGCTGGTCAGCACCACGAGGGAGGGCGACGGGCGCACGTTCAGCCTCGGCGAGAACCACAGCTTCGCGCTGGGGCACGACGGCGGCTACCTGACCCTGAGCGCCGAGGGCCGGCGCCGCGGCGAAACCAACCGCGCCGGTCCCGATACCCTGCGCACCGATCCGCCGCGCGTGACCCAGCGCATCGGCGACTCGCTGGCCGCCGACAGCCACCTGTGGCTCAACAGCGTGTTGCCCGTGGGCGCCGACGGCGACCTGTATGCCTTCGGCGGCGTCTCGCGCCGCATCGGCGATGCCGCCGGCTTCTTCCGCCCGCGCGGCGACGGCCGCAACGTGCCGGCCGTGTACCCGGACGGCATGCTGCCCAGCATCCGTACCACGGTCAAGGATGCCTCGCTGGCGCTCGGCTACCGGCACAACCTGCCGAAAGGCTGGCAGCTGGACGCCAGCATCAACCATGGCTTCAGCGAACTCGGCTTCTTCGAATACAACTCGATCAACGTCAGTTACTGGTACGAGCCGACCTGCGGCTGCAATCACGCCCACGAATCGCCGACCGGCGGCAACACCGGCAAGCTGCGCTTCACCCAGGCCACGGCCAACCTCGACCTGCGCGGCCCGGTGTCGGTGTTCGGCCGCACCGTGCAGCTGGCCACCGGCCTCGAATACCGGCGCGACGGCTACCGCATCTTCGCCGGCGATCCGGTCACTTACCAGTACGGCCGCACCAACAACCCGGCGATCCCGATCGTCGACCAGAACGGCAACATCGCGCAGGCCGGCATCCAGGGCTTTCCCGGCTACACGCCGACGACCGCGGTCGATGCCGGGCGCCACAACACCGCTGTCTACTTCGATGCCGAACACAAGCTGGCGGCGCCGGTCACGCTGGGCGCGGCCGTGCGCCACGAGCGCTACTCGGATTTCGGCGCCACCACGACCGGCAAGCTCACGCTACGCTACGACCCGAGCCGCACCATCGGCCTGCGCGCCAGCGCGTCCACCGGTTTCCGCGCGCCCGGCGTACAGCAGAAGTACTACAGCGCGGTCTCGACCAACCTCAACGCGGCCGGGGTGCTGACCGAGACCCTGACCGCGCGCGAAGGCAGCGCCGTCACCCGGGCACTCGGGATCGCGCCGCTGAAGGAAGAAACCTCGCGCAGCGTCAGCCTCGGGCTGGTGCTGCGTCCGGTCCCGGACTTCTCGATCACGGCGGATGCCTGGCGCACCCGTATCGCCGACCGCATCGTCTTTTCCAGCACGATCGCGCCCGAGGCCGGCCCCTGCCCCCTGCCTTCCAGCTGCCCGGTGCGCGCCGTGCTCGATCCGCTACGGGTCGGCCAGGCACAGTTCTTCACGAATGCGGTCGGCACCACCGACGGACTGGACCTGATGGCGGAAAAGAGGCTGCGCCGCGTCGCCGGCGGCGCGCTGGTGCTGTCCGGCCAGCTCGGCTTCAACCGCACCCGCGTGAATGCGCGCCACGCCGCGTCGCCGCTGCTGTCCGGCAGCCAGTTGTTCGACAACGCCCAGGTCACGCTGATCGAACGCGGCCAGCCGCGCCGGCACCACGTGCTGTCGGCCGACTATACGCGCGGCGCCTGGAACGCCAACCTGCGCGCCAATTACTACGGCGAAGTGGCGGGCCAGGGTTTTACCGCACCCTACGTCCAGACCTGGGCCGCGCGCTGGCTGACGGACCTGTCGCTGCGCTATGCGATCAACCGGCGCCTCAGCCTGAGCGCCGGGGTCGACAACCTGTTCGACACCTACCCGAGCCGCTGGGATCCGGTGAAGGCGGCGCCGTTCCCGCAGATGGGCTTCACGTATTGCTGGGAAACCTGCCCGTTCGGGATCAATGGGCGGTCCTTGTATGCGAAGGTGGATTACCGGTTGTGAGATAGTTCCCGTTCACCCGCCGAGCATATCTGAGCTATCGCAACCTCACCTCTCCCACCACTGGCATCGTCAAGCTTCGTCATCCGCTCATCCGACGGAGCTCAAACATGAATGTGCTAATGGTTGGGGCCGGTAACGCCGGCTGCGCGCTTGGCGCTTTGCTCGCACTCGACGGCCACAGCGTCGTGCTGCTCAAGACCTCGCACGCGCTGCACGACGACAATTTCGACACGGTACGCGAAACCAGGACCATCACCGTCGTCAGCCATCCCGACGGCGGCGTCACGCGCCGGGCGCGGCTGGCACTGGCCACGCGCGACGTCGCCGAAGCATTTTCCAGCGCGCCGGACGCCGTGATCGTCACCACCCAGACCCAGTTCCATCCACGGATGGCAAGCCTGCTCGGCCCCCGGCTCGACGCGCGCACGCTGGTGCTGCTGGCACCGGGAAACATGGGCTCGTGCTACTTCCTGCCGTGGCAGGAACGCGCCGGCTTCCTGCTGGCCGAGGGCGAGAGCCTGCCCTACGATGCGCGCCTGACGGCGCCGGGCGTGGTCGACGTCCTGTTCCGCAACGTGCGCAACGCGCTCGCCTTCGTGCCGCGTGCGCGTGCCGGCGAAGGGCTGGCGCGCGCCGCGCGCCTGTTCCCGACCTATGTGGCGACGCGCGGCAACGTGGTCGAATCGGCGCTGCACAACCCGAACCTGATCGTGCACACGATCGGCACCCTGCTCTCGGCCAGCCGCATCGAATACGCGCAGGGCGAATTCTGGATGTACCGCGAAGCCTTCACGCCCTCGGTGCTGCGCCTGCTGGCGCGGCTCGATGCCGAGAAAAACGCGGTGATCGACGCCAGCGGCGGCACGCCGTCGCCCTACTTCGACGAATGCCGCTTCCGCAACGAGGAAGACCTGACGCGTCCCGGCCTGGAGGTATTCCGCCGTTATGCGCGCGAAGGCGGGCCGAAGGGTCCGCACCGCCTCGACACCCGCTTCCTCACCGAGGACGTGCCGATGGGACTGGCGCTGATGGCATCGATCGGGCGCCTGCTGGCCGTGCCGACGCCGGTGGCCGACGCCCTGATCGTGATCGCCGGCGGCCTGCTCGAGCGCGACTTCGTGCGCGACGGACGGACCCTGGCGAGCCTCGGCCTCGGGCATCTGTCGGCGGACGCCTTCCGCCGGCTCGTCAACGGCTAGCCGATGGCGGCGCAAGGCCGGCTGGCGGCACGCATGGGCGCCGGCTATTACGCGTGGCGCCGCTTCCTGCCCGCGCGCGTCCTGTACCACCCCGATTTCTTCCGGGTGCGGGCACTGCTGGCGCAGGACGAGATCCGAATCGCACAGGAAGCGCGGCGGCGCCTGCGCCGGGTGCTGGTGCACGCGCTCGAGCACGTGCCCTGGTACCGGCGCAACGTCCGGCTCGGCCCTGCGGCGGCCGCGCGCGAGCCGCTGGAACAGGTGCTGGCCTGCTTCCCCTATCTGGGCAAGGACGAGGTGATGGCGCAGCAGCGCGACTTCCTCGATTGCCGCGCCGACCCCGATAAACTGCTGTACGCGACCAGCGGCGGCTCGTCCGGCCAGGGCATCGGCATGTGGCGCAGCAAGCGCCTGGCCGACATCGAAAAAGCCTTTTTTACCCATGAATGGGGCAGGTTCGGCTTTTCCTTCGACAAGGCGCGCATCCTGCGCATCGGCGCCGACGCGCGCCGCCTGGCGCACGAAGCGCCCACGCGCGTGGCCGGCAACCGCCTGATGCTGTCGCCCTACCACCTCGACGCCGCGCACCGCGGCGCGATCCTGGATGCCATCGCGGGCTTCCGCCCGGCTTACGTGCACGCCTACCCGAGTTCGGCCGCGGCGCTGGCCGAGCTGCTGCGGCCCGGCGACCTGGCATTGCCGGTGCGGGCCGTGCTGCTGGCCTCGGAACCGGCCACGCCGGCACAGCTGGCGGCGATCCGGGGCTTGTTCCGCTGCCCGGTGTCGCTCAACTACGGCCTGTCGGAGCGCACCAACCTGGCGTTTGCCGGCTACGACGACCAAGGCCTGGGCGCTTACCGCTTCCAGCCGCTGTACGGCTGGTCCGAGAACCGCATCGACGAGGACCGCTGCGAGATCGTCGGCACCTCGCTGTGGAACGACCTGATGCCGCTGATCCGCTACCGCACCGGCGACTACGGCCGCATCGGCGCCGGCGGACGCTGCGCCGCGATCGACGGCCGCGGCCAGGACTTCCTGGTCGACCGCAGCGGCCGCCGCATCCCGGGCCTGGCCATCGTCATCGACGAAGCGACCTGGGACTTCGTGCGCCTGTACCAGGTGCGCCAGCGCCGCCCCGGCGCGATCACGCTGGCGGTGGTGGCGCGCCACGGCGTCCTCAGCGCCGAGCAGCGCGCCTTCGTGCTGGACGCCCAGCGCCGGCGCTGGGGCGGCTTCTTCGACATCGCGCTGCAGGAAGAGCGCGACATCCCGCTGGCGCCGAACGGCAAACGCAAGCTGGTGGTCAGCGCGCTGGCGTGACAATTCGCGTATTTTCCGCATGGACAGCGCGTGTATGCTGCTGTATCCGGAAAACATCATCACGCCATGAAGACCGTCCGCATCGCCTCAGTTGCCCTCACCTTTGTCCTTCCCGTTGCCCTCGCCAGCGCCGGCTTCGCCGCCCACGCCCAGGAAGCCGCCCCCACGCCCGGCATGCCGGCCGCGCCCAGCAAGGCCACCGCGCCGCCGACGGTCCCCGCCGCCTCGCCCGCCGTCGAGAATTCGGTCGTCAAGATTTTCTCTAGCCTGCGCCGCCCCGATCCCTACAAACCCTGGACCAAGGCCACGCCGCAGGAGGTCACCGGCTCCGGCGTCGTCATCGAGGGCAAGCGCATCCTCACCAATGCCCACGTGGTCGGCTATGCCAGCCAGGTGCAGGTGCAGGCCAGCCAGGACGGCGACAAGATCGGCGCCACCGTGGTCGCGATCGCGCCGGGCATGGACCTGGCGGTGCTGAAGCTCGACGACGAATCCTTCTTCGACAAGCACAAGCCGGTGCCGCGCGCCAGCGTGCTGCCGGACGTGCGCGAAGCCGTGATGGCCTACGGCTATCCGCTGGGCGGCAACTCGCTGTCGATCACCAAGGGCATCGTCTCGCGCGTCGAATTCGTGCCCTACTTCGGCGGCAACGCCGGCCTGCGCGTGCAGATCGACGCGCCGATCAACCCCGGCAACAGCGGCGGCCCGGTGATCGCCGGCGACAAGATGATCGGCCTGGCCTACATGGTGGCGACGAACGCGCAGAACATCGGCTACGTGATCCCGAACGAGGAAGTCGAACTGTTCCTGCGCGACGTCGCCGACGGCCGCTACGACGGCAAGCCGCAGCTGATCGACGACGTCCAGACGCTGGAAAACCCGGTGCTGCGCCAGTACCTGAAGCTGGATAAAGCGGTCGAGGGCGCGCTGGTGCACCGCCCGGCGCGCAGCGACGCGGCGTATCCGCTCAAGGAATGGGACATCATCACCCGGGTCGGCGACTACCCGGTCGACAACCAGGGCATGGTCAAGCTGGGCCCGAACCTGCGGGTGCGCTTCCAGTACCGCGTGCAGCAGGTGGCGCGCGACGGCAAGGTGCCTTTGACCATCGTCCGCGACGGCAAGACGCTGCAGGTGCAGGTCCCGGTCGGCAACCGCCGCGGCATGCTGATCCCGAGCCTGGACGGCAGCTACCCGTCGTATTTCGTCTACGGTCCGATCGTGTTCTCGCGCGCCACCAACGAATTCCTGGCGGCGCTCAACGCCAACGCCGCGACCATGAATGCGATGAGCTACCTCGGCAGCCCGCTGGTGACGCGCCGCGGCGACGAGCCCGACGCCCAGCACGAGGAACTGGTGGTGATCAGCTCCCCGTTCTTCCCGCACAAGCTGGTGGCAGGCTACTCGAACCGCTTCGGCGCGGTGGTGGAATCGGTCAACGGCGTGCCGGTGCGCAGCCTGCGCCACCTGGTCTCGCTGCTGCGCGACCAGAAGGACGAGCTGATCGTGCTGCGCTTCGCCCAGCGCGCCGGCGAAACCATGGTCCTGCCGCGCAAGGCGATGCTGGAGGCGACCGAGGGCGTGCTGTCGGACAACGGCATCCGCTCCCAGGGTTCGCCCGACATGATGGATGTCTGGAACGGCAAGAAGCCGTGACGAGGGGCGCCGCGATCCTCCCTGCCGCGGCCGTGCTGGCCGTGACGGTGTGCTGGCCCGCGGCGCAGGCGGCCGAACCCGACATGGGCCGGCTGATGGCCCAGGCCTTTCCCGGCTGGGACGACAGCGCGGCCGGCCACGTCCGGACCGTGACCGTGCCGCACTTCCCCGGCGTGACCGACGTCCGCGGCGCCAGCTGGGAGACCGGCGCCCAGCGCGTGCTGGCCACGCCCGAACTGGTGCTGCGCACCGACCCCACCCACCTGACCCTGGTTGCCGGCCTGGTGCCGGCCGGCGCGGACGGCAAGCCCGCGGCCGCGCACCCGGTACCGCGCGCGCTGGCCGCCTACCAGTTCGCACGGCGCGGCGGCGCATGGGCGCTGGCGGCCAGCCAGGGCATCTTTGCACTGCGCGGTTTCTTCGGCGAGGCCAGCCTGCGCCGGGTCGCGCTGTCGGGGCAGCGCCAGGGCGTGGCGGTGGAATACGGCAGTTGCTGGGGCGGTTATTGCGGCACCTGGCTGGCGCTGTACGAACTGCAGGGCCCCACGGTACAGGACACGCCGGTGGTCGAGATGGCGCTGTCGGGCACCAACGTCAACGCCGCGCTCGACTGCGCACGGCGCCTGCAGCCGCTGGTCAAGGCGCCGCCGCAGGACAGCGGGCTGCACGACAGTAGGCTACACGACAGCGCCACCCCACCCGCCGACCACGACTGCTATGCGATCGACGGCAGCTGGCAAGTCGACCCGGCACGCGCGCAGCCGGGCGACCTGGTGGTGCGCTACCATGGCGCGATCAGCCGCGCCGAGGCGCATGCGGCGGCGCCGGCGGCGATCGACCAGCGGCAGGTGCTGCGGTATCAGGGTGGGCGCTATCGGGCGGTGGCGGGATTCAATCCGGTGCCGCCGATTTGAAAGCCGGCTT
>JAKOOD010000474.1 GCA_022701635.1 Burkholderiaceae bacterium
GTGGTGCCGATGATGGACAAGCTGAGCCAGGAATGCCCGGTGGCGCTGGCGGTGTCGGTGCACGCCTCGAACGATCCGCTGCGCGACGGCCTGGTGCCGCTGAACAAGAAATACCCGCTGCGCGAACTGATGGCGGCATGCAAGCGCTACCTGGCATTCGCGCCGCGCGACTTCATCACCTTCGAGTACTGCATGCTGGACGGCGTCAACGACACCGACGAGCATGCGCGCGAACTGATTGCGCTGGTGAACGACCCGGTGGTGGGCTTGAACTGCAAATTCAACCTGATTCCGTTCAACCCGTTCCCGGAATCGGGCCTGCTGCGCTCCAAGAACCCGCGCATCAAGGCCTTTGCCCAGATCCTGATGGATGCCGGCCTGGTCACCACCATCCGCAAGACGCGCGGCGACGACATCGACGCTGCCTGCGGCCAGCTGGCCGGCGAAGTGCAGGACCGCACCCGCGTCGCCGAGCGCATGAGCAAGATGGCCGAGTACCAGCAAAAGTTCGGCGCCAACTTCGGCAAGATCGTGGAGATCACTTCCTGATGGTAGCGCCGGCCGGACGTGTCGCTTCCGCAGCGCTGGCCGCGCTGGCCGTGACGCTGCTGTCGGCCTGCGCCGGCGGTCCGGCGGGCGAGTCGCCACGCGAGCTGAGGACGGCGTCCGACCAGACCGCCACCGAAAAGCGCGCCCAGATCCGGCTGCAGCTCGCGGTCGGCTACTACCAGGACCGCAAATACGAGATCGCGCTGGACGAGGTCAAGCAGGCGCTTGCCGCCGACCCCAACTATGCCGACGCCTACGGCTTCCGCGCACTGATCTATGCCGCCATGGGCCAGAACGCCCTGGCCGATGAAAACTACCGGCATGCGCTGCGCCTGGCGCCGCGCAATCCGGACCTGTCCAACAACTACGGGCTGTTCCTGTGCGAAGCCGGCGGCAAGCCGGCCCAGGCCATGACCTATTTCGAGACCGCGCTGAAGCATCCGGCGTACGGCTCGCCGGTCAAGGCCATGGTGAATGCCGGTAACTGCAGCCTGAAGATGAAGAATGTCGACGCGGCCGAGCGCTACCTGCTCGATGCGCTGCGTTACGAACCCGACCTGGCGGCCACCAACGCCGGCCTGGCCCGGGTCTATTTCGAGCGGCGCGACCGCAATCGCGCCGGGTTTTTCATCAACCGCCTGACGGAGACAGCCAAGCTCGACACGCTGTCGGCCGACGAACTGTGGCTGGCCATCCGGGTCAAGCGCATGGTGGGCGAGCGGGATTCGGAAGCGTCGCTGGCGGCCCAGCTGCGCAAGCGCTTCCCCGGTTCGCCCGAATACGCAGCGTTCGAGCGCGGTGCATTTAATGAGTGAGACAACGACAATGAGTTCCGAGCGTGCAGAACAGCCAACGACGCCCGACAACCAGCATGGCATCCCGGGCAAGACCCTGGCCGCGCATCGCGAAGCGATGGGCTGGTCGGTGGAGCAGGTCGCCGATCAACTGAAACTGGCCGTGCGCCAGGTGGTGGCGCTGGAAGCCGGCGACTACGCGTCGCTGCCGAGTCCGGCCGTGACGCGCGGTTTCGTACGTGCCTACGCCAAGTTGATGAAGCTGGATCCGGTGCCGCTGGTGGCCCAGATCGAGATGGACGTCCCGGCGGCAGCCGATCTGAGTGCCAATACGGCCGCGACACGCCGTCCGGCGCCGGCCTCGTTCTCCGAGTCGCGCTTCCCGCTGCACGGCAAGCGTTCCTCGCTGCCGCTGGGCTGGATCGCCGGCGCGGTCGTGGTGGTGGCCGCCGCGGCGGCCGCCTGGCATTTCGGCGTGGTGCCGATGCGCAGTAGCGAGCAGGCGGCGCCGGCAGCCAGTGGTACCACCGGCGCCAGCCCGGCCATCGCCACCGGCGTCGCCAGCGACAGCGCCAACGGCAGTGCCGTCGAAACCCTGCAGAACCCGTCGGTGCCGCTGATTTCGGTGCCGTCGCCGAACAGCGCTGCGCCGGCAGCGGCACCGGCCGGCGCGGCATCGGCCGCCGCGGCACCGGCCGGCGGCCCGGTCGTCAACGTGCCGAACACCAGCGCCACCGGCGCGCCGCCGACCACGGTGCCGGCCGCGCCCGCGACCCCGGCGGCCACCCAGGCCCCGGCTGCAGCGGCCGTGGCCGCCCCGGCAGCCGCCGGCGCCAACGCGCTGGTATTGAACGTACGCGAGGATTCGTGGATCGAAGTACGGCCGGCCAAAGGCGGCGCGCCGCTGTTTTCGCGCCTGGTCAAGGGCGGCAGCACGGAAACCGTCAATGTGGCCGGTCCGGTGCGCTTGACCGTCGGCAATCCGGGCGGCGTGTCGGCAACCCTGCGCGGCACTGCGGTGTCGCTGCCGGCGGTGCCGGGCAAGACCCTGGCCCGTGTGAACCTGCAATAACGAGCAAACAAGCGGAATACGTACTATGACTTCATCCAATACGCCCATCCCCTCGGGTCCGCTGCTGCGCCGCGAAAGCCGCGGCGTGCTGGTCCAGCACGGCGCGCGCAAGGTCTGGGTCGGCGGCAATGCCCCGGTCGTCGTGCAATCGATGACGAATACCGACACCGCCGACGCGATCGGCACCGCGATCCAGGTCAAGGAGCTGGCGCGCGCCGGTTCCGAGATCGTGCGCATCACGGTCGATACCCCGGCCGCCGCCGCCGCCGTGCCGCACATCCGCGAACAGCTCGACCGCATGGAGGTCGATGTGCCGCTGGTCGGCGACTTCCATTACAACGGCCACCTGCTGCTGCGCGATTATCCGGAGTGCGCCCAGGCGCTGTCGAAATACCGCATCAACCCAGGCAACGTGGGGCAGGGCGCCAAGCGCGACACCCAGTTTGCCCAGATGATCGAGACCGCGATCCGCTACGACAAACCGGTGCGCATCGGCGTCAACTGGGGCAGCCTGGACCAGGCGCTGCTGGCGCGCATCATGGACGAGAACGCCGCGCGCGCCCAACCGTGGACTGCCCAGGCCGTCATGTACGAAGCGCTGATCACCTCGGCCATCGAGAACGCCCAGCGCGCCGAGGAAATCGGCATGCGGCGCGACCAGATCGTGCTGTCGTGCAAAGTCTCGGGCGTGCAGGACCTGATCGCCGTCTACCGCGAACTGGCCAAGCGCTGCGACTATGCGCTGCACCTGGGCCTGACCGAGGCCGGCATGGGCAGCAAGGGCATCGTCGCCTCGACCGCGGCGCTGTCGGTGCTGCTGCAGGAAGGCATCGGCGACACCATCCGCATCTCGCTGACCCCGGAGCCGGGCGGCGACCGCACCAAGGAAGTCGTGGTCGGCCAGGAAATCCTGCAGACCATGGGCCTGCGCAAGTTCACCCCGATGGTGATCGCCTGCCCGGGCTGCGGCCGCACCACCTCGACCGTGTTCCAGGAACTGGCCGACAACATCCAGACCTTCCTGCGCGAGCAGATGCCGGAATGGAAGAAGACCTATCCGGGCGTGGAAGCGATGAACGTGGCCGTGATGGGCTGTATCGTCAACGGTCCGGGCGAGTCGAAGCACGCCAACATCGGCATTTCGCTGCCGGGTACCGGCGAGTCGCCGGCGGCCCCGGTCTTTGTGGATGGGCAAAAGGTCGCTACACTGCGGGGCGAGCGGATCGTGGATGAGTTCCACAAGATCGTGCTCGACTATGTGCAGAAGAATTATGGGCGAGCCGGGGTTTCGAGCGACATGTCGCTCGCCGGCGCAGCGACCCAGGCGTGAGCCTGGGGCTGGGTTAGCGCCAGCACATTCGCGCCGTCCAACAAAGGAAAAATAGAATGTCCGACAAAAAAGAAAAAATCACCGCCATCAAAGGCATGAACGACATCCTGCCGGCCGATGCGCCGCTGTGGGAACTGTTCGAAAACACCGCGGAATCGGTCCTGAAGAGCTACGGCTACCAGAAGATCGTCACCCCGATCGTCGAGGAAACCGGCCTGTTCGCGCGCGCCATCGGCGCCGTCACCGACATCGTCGAGAAGGAAATGTATTCCTTCGAAGACGCGATGAACGGCGACCAGCTGACCCTGCGCCCGGAAGGCACGGCCGGCGTGGTGCGTGCCGTGATCGAGCACAACATGGCCTATGACGGTCCGAAGCGCCTGTGGTACAAGGGCCCGATGTTCCGCCACGAGCGCCCGCAGCGCGGCCGCTACCGCCAGTTCTTCCAGTTCGGCGCCGAAGCGATCGGCTTCTCGGGTCCGGACATCGACGCCGAACTGATCATGCTGTGCCGCCGCCTGTGGGACGACCTCGGCCTGGATGGCATCCGCCTCGAACTGAACTCGATCGGCAACGCCGAAGAACGCCAGCGCC
Organism: Burkholderiaceae bacterium; assembly: GCA_022701635.1. Lineage (GTDB taxonomy): Bacteria > Pseudomonadota > Gammaproteobacteria > Burkholderiales > Burkholderiaceae_D > Telluria > Telluria phyllosphaerae. The sequence goes on from JAKOOD010000474.1 coordinate 4,340, forward strand.
ACCGTGCCGACCTGATCGCCTACTTCGAAGCCAATGCCGGTGTTCTGGATGCCGAGGCCCAGCGCCGCCTGCACGCCAATCCGCTGCGCATCCTGGACACCAAGAACCCGGCGATGCAGGACCTGGTCAACGCCGCACCGAAGCTGCTCGACTACCTCGGCGACGAGTCGCTGGCCCACTTCGAAGGACTCAAGAAGATCCTGGACGCCAACAACGTCCAGTACACGGTCAACCCGCGCCTGGTGCGCGGCCTCGACTACTACAACCGCACCGTGTTCGAGTGGGTCACCGATTCGCTCGGCTCGCAGGGCACCGTGTGCGCCGGCGGCCGCTACGATCCGCTGATCGAAACCTTCGGCGGCAAGCCGACCCCGGGTATCGGCTTTGCGATGGGCATCGAACGCCTGGTCGAGCTGATGAAGGAGCAGGGCGAACCGGCCGCGCCGAGCCAGTGCGACGTGTACATGGTGCACCAGGGTGAAGGCGCCCAGATGCAGGCGTTCGTCCTGGCCGAACGCATCCGCGACGCCGGCCTGGACGTGGTCCTGCACTGCGCCACCCCGGCCGGTGCCGGCAGCTTCAAGAGCCAGATGAAGAAGGCCGACGGCGCCGGCGCCGCCTTTGCCGTGATCATCGGCGAGAACGAAGTGAGCAACAACGTGGTGGCCATCAAGGCCATGCGCGAGTCCGACGCCGCCCAGCAGCAGGCCAGCGTGCCCTTCGACGACGCGGTCGACTACCTGGTCGACCAGATCACCGGCGCCCACGATCATGATCACGGCCACGACCACGATCACGTGCACTACCACCCGTAATCCCCATCAACACTCATAACTAGAACTGACGTCCATGGCATACGATCTCGAAGAACAGGAACAGATAGCCAATTTCAAAGCTTTCTGGGACCGCTTTGGCAACCCGATCATGTGGGTGCTGATCATCGCGCTGCTCGGCTACGCCGGCTATAACTACTGGAACTCGCAGCAACGCGGCAAGTCGGCGGAAGCCTCCGGCCTGTACGACGAGCTCGTGAATTCGGCCCAGGCCAAGGACCAGGCCAAGGTCAAGCGCATCGCCGCCGACCTCGAAAGCAAGTTCGACGCGACCCTGTACGCCCAGATGGCCGCGCTGACCGCCGCCAAGGCCGCCTTCGACGCCAACGACCTGGCCACCGCCAAGGCCCAGCTGCAGTGGGCGATCGACCACGGCAATGACGAGTACAAGTCGGTGGCGCGCCTGCGCCTGGCCGGCGTGCTGCTCGACGAAAAGGCCTACGACAAGGCACTGGCCCTGCTGAACGGCGATTTTCCGGCACAGTTCGCCGCCGAAGTCGCCGACCGCAAGGGCGACGTGCTGGTCGCGCAGAACAAGCTGCCGGACGCGCGCACCGCTTACCAGGCCGCGCTGGACAAGATGGACAAGAAGCATCCGGGCCGCCAGATCGTGCAGATCAAGCTGGATGCGATCGGCGGGGCGCCGCTGACGGCGCAGGTGGCGGTCAAGCCGGCTGCATAAAAAACCGTCATTCCCGCGAACGCGGGAATCCATGCTGAGGTGCAGAAATCGTCGGTCCCAAGTATTCTGCGACCTCTCATATAGAGCAACTTCGGATACTCAGTATGGATTCCCGCCTGCGCGGTAATGACGCCTTTCCAAGAACAAGGTAAAAAAGAACATGCGTATTTCCCGGAAGCTGGTTGGTGTCGGTATCCTCGCCCTGATGACGGGCTGCTCGACGATTAGTTCGCTCAATCCGTTCGCATCGAAATCCAAGGGCAACCAGCCCGCGCCGCTGGTCGAGCTGAAAGCCTCGATGGCGGTGCGCACCGCGTGGAAGGTCGAAGTCGGCAAGTCGCAGAACGCCATGTTCTCGCCGGCGCTGGCCGGCAATACCGTGGTCGCGGCGGGCGCCGACGGCACGATGGTGCGCATCGACGCTGCCAGCGGCCGCCAGATGTGGCGCGTCAAGGCCGGTACCGACCTGACCGCCGGCGTCGGCACCGACGGCGAGCTGATCGTGGTCGGCGGCGCCAAGGGCCAGCTGCTGGCCTTCGACATGGACGGCAAGCCGCTGTGGAAAGCCCAGCTGTCGAGCGAGATCCTGTCGGCCCCGGCGATTGCCCAGGGCATCGTGGTGGCGCGCAGCATCGACAACCGCATCGTCGGCTTCGATGCCAAGACCGGCCAGAAGAAATGGACCGTGCAGCGCACCGCGCCGCCGCTGACCCTGCGCCTGGCGCCGGGCATGGTGGTGCACGGCACCGACGTGATCATCGCCCAGCCGGGCGGCAAGCTGCTGGCGCTGATCGCGGCCACCGGCGCGCCGCGCTGGGAAATCGAAGTCGGCATCGCCCGCGGCGCCACCGAACTGGAGCGCGTGACCGATATCGGCGGCATGCCGGTGATCTTCGAGAACGACGTCTGCGCGGTGACCTACCAGGGCCGTGTCGGCTGCTTCGACATCGCCACCGGCAGCGCCAAATGGACGCGCGACCTGTCGTCGGAAGCCGGCGTCGCGGTCGACCAGCGCTTCGTGTTCGCCGCGGACGACAAGGGTGCGTTGTACGCCTTCAATCGCGAAGGCGGCGCCAGCGCCTGGAAGAACGACAAGCTGTCCTACCGCCGCCTGTCGACCCCGGTGTCCTACGGCCGCGCAGTGGCGGTCGGTGACTACCAGGGCTACGTGCATTTCCTGTCGCGCGAGGACGGCGCCTTCCTGGCGCGCGCCGCCACCGACGGCAGCGCCATCGCTTCGACCCCGCTGGTCGTGGGTTCGAACCTGATTTTTCAAACACAAAATGGAACTGTGACCGCCATCGCGGTCGAATAGAATAACTACATGAAGCCGGTAATCGCACTCGTTGGTCGCCCGAACGTCGGGAAGTCGACCCTTTTCAACCGCATGACCCGCTCGCGTGACGCGCTGGTGGCGGACTTGCCCGGCCTCACGCGCGACCGCCACTACGGTGAAGGCCGCATGGGCGAGCGCCCCTTCCTGGTCATCGACACCGGCGGTTTCGAGCCGGTCGCCAAGGAAGGCATCATGCATGAAATGGCGCTGCAGACGAAGCAGGCCGTGGCCGAAGCCGACGTCGTGATGTTCATCGTCGATGGCCGCCAGGGCCTGACGCCCCACGACAAGACCATCACCGACTTCCTGCGCAAGTCCGGCCGCAAGGTCATGCTGGTGGTGAACAAGTCCGAGGGCATGAAGTACACCTCGGTCACCGCCGAGTTCTACGAGCTCGGCATGGGCGACCCCTACGTCATTTCCGCCGCCCACGGCGACGGCGTGCTCGACCTGGTCAACGAAGCGATCGACCAGGCCGCGACCCTGCGTCCGCACGAGGAGCCGGAATTCGATCCGGCCGACTTCGGTGTCAAGATCGCGCTGATCGGCCGTCCGAACGTCGGCAAGTCGACCCTGATCAACACCCTGGTCGGCGAGCAGCGCGTGATCGCCTTCGACATGCCGGGCACCACCCGCGACTCGATCGAGGTGCCGTTCGAGAAGGGCGGCAAGAACTACACCCTGATCGACACCGCCGGTATCCGCCGCCGCGGCAAGATCTTCGAAGCCGTCGAGAAATTCTCGGTGGTGAAGACGCTGCAGTCGATCTCGGAAGCCAACGTGGTCGTGCTGATGCTCGATGCCCAGGAAAACATCGCCGAATCGGATGCCCACATCGCCGGCTTCATCCTGGAAAGCGGACGCGCGCTGGTGGTGGCGGTCAACAAGTGGGATGGCCTGACCAGCGACCAGCGCGACCAGATCAAGAACGACATCGACCGCAAGCTCGACTTCCTGAGCTTCGCCGAAACCAAGTTCATCTCGGCGCTGAAGGGCACCGGCATCAATCACCTGATGAAGGCGGTCGATACCGCCTATGCCGCGGCCACCGCCAAGCTCTCCACGCCGCGCCTGACCCGGGCCCTGCAGGAAGCCGTGGAGAAGCAGGAGCCGAAGCGCAAGGGCAGCACCCGTCCGAAGATGCGCTACGCCCACCAGGGCGGCCAGAACCCGCCGATCATCGTCATCCACGGCAATGCGCTGGACGGCATCACCGAGCCGTACAAGCGCTACCTCGAGAAGCATTTCCGCGATACCTTCGACCTGATCGGCACCCCGCTGCGGATCGAACTGCGTAGCGGCAAGAATCCGTTCGCCAAGGGAGAAGCGTAACGTAGGCGTTACGCTTCTCCCGTAGGGTGGGCACTCCGTGCCCACGCGTAACGTGTGAACAGCCAACTGCCTGCTTACTTCGCACGTGGGCACGGGGTGCCCACCCTACGATGCACGCGGTTCTGGCGGGTAGCAGTACGACAAAAAACGTCAAAACAGGTTACAGTAGGCCTGGGAGATCATTCACAACTTGAGAATGTTCTCCCGGACACACTTGAAAACCGGCATAGCGCCTCAATTTAAAAACAACACTACATATCGGAGCTGTTATGAGCAATAAAGGGCAACTGTTACAAGACCCATTCCTGAATGCCTTGCGCAAGGAACATGTCCCCGTCTCGATTTACCTGGTCAACGGCATCAAGCTGCAGGGGCATATCGAGTCGTTCGACCAATACGTGGTTTTGCTGCGCAACACAGTGACCCAGATGGTTTACAAGCATGCAATCTCGACCGTCGTACCGGCCCGTGCGGTCAATCTCAATCTCGAGCAAGACGCCGAGTGAGGTCGATGGCTGACGCTCAAGGCACCCCCACCATGCGCGCGGCGTTGGTCGGTATCGACTTCGGGGCTGGCGACTTTTCCGCCAGCCTGGAAGAACTGGCGCTCCTCGCGCGTTCCGCCGGCGCCGAGCCGGTCACCACCATCACCGCCAAACGCAACAGTCCCGATCCGGCCCATTTCGTCGGCAGCGGCAAGGCCGACGAAATCGCCCAGGCTTGCCTGGCCGACAAGATCGACATCGTCATCTTCAACCACGCCCTGTCGCCCGCCCAGCAGCGTAACCTGGAAAAACGCCTCAACGTGCGCGTGGTCGACCGCACCAGCCTGATCCTCGACATCTTCGCCCAGCGTGCCCAAAGCCACGAGGGCAAGCTGCAGGTCGAACTGGCGCAGTTGCAGCACCTGGCCACGCGCCTGATCCGCGGCTGGACCCACCTGGAACGTCAAAAGGGCGGTATCGGCCTGCGCGGTCCCGGTGAAACCCAGCTCGAGACCGACCGCCGCCTGATCGGCGAGCGCGTCAAGATGCTGCGCATCCGCCTGGCCAAGCTGCGCAAGCAGCATGAAACCCAGCGCCGCGCCCGCGGCCGGAACAAGACATTCTCGGTGTCGCTGGTCGGCTATACCAATGCCGGCAAGTCGACCCTGTTCAATACCCTGACCAAGGCCGGGGTGTACGTCGCGAACCAGCTGTTCGCGACCCTGGACACCACCAGCCGCCGGCTCTACCTCGGTGAGGAAGCCGGCAGCGTGGTGATGTCCGATACCGTCGGCTTCGTGCGCGAATTGCCGCACCAGCTGGTCGCCGCGTTCCGCGCGACCCTCGAGGAAACCATCCATGCCGACCTGCTGCTGCACGTCGTCGATGGCGCGTCGCCGGTACGGATGGAGCAGATCGAGCAGGTCAACGAGGTGCTGCGCGAAATCGGCGCCGACCATATCCCGCAGATTTTGGTATGGAACAAAATCGATGCGGCCGGGCTGGAGCCCGGAGTGGAACGTGATGAATATGATAAAATCAGCCGCGTTTTTATCAGCGCCCACAGTGGCGCCGGCCTGGACCTGCTGCGCGACGCCATCGTCGAGGCGGCCCGGACCTTGCCTGGACTGACGTCGGCTGACGGGCAAGACGACGTGCGCGGTATTGCGCACGACGTGGCGTCGACGGCGGCCGATGGTATTCCCATAACCACCCCAGCCGGCCCACACTAAGCCATTTATGTCCGTTTCATTCATCAAGCGTCTCGGCGTGAAGCTCTCGCTGAACGATCCCCGTTGGGGGCACGACCCCAAGGCTGGACGCAAGGCCGAGGAGAACAAGCGTCCGGCCAATAACGACGGCCCGCCCGATCTCGATCAATTGTGGCGTGACTTCAACCAGCGCCTGAACCGCATCTTCAACAAGCGCAACGACGGCGGCGGTGGCGGTCCTTACCGCCCCGACGCCCGCGGCGTCGGCATCACCGCCGGCGTGGTCGGCGGCATCGCCGCGCTGATCTGGCTGGCCAGCGGCGCCTTCGTCGTGCCCGACGGCCAGGTCGGGGTGGTCACCACCTTCGGCCAGCTGTCGCACACCGTGTCGCCGGGCGTCAGCTGGCGCTGGCCGGCGCCGATCCAGGCCGTCGAGACCGTCAACACCTCCCAGGTGCAGACCGCCGAGATCGGCTATCGCGCCAACATCCGTAACAAGCAGCCGGCCGAAGCCTTGATGCTGACCGGCGACCAGAACATCGTCGACGTCCAGTTTTCGGTGCAGTACAAGATCAAGCAACCGATCGCCTGGCTGTTCAATAACCGCGACCAGGTCGAGACCGTGCGCGACGCCGCCGAGACCGTGGTGCGCGAGCTGGTCGGCCAGAACAAGATGGACACGCTACTGTCGCCCAACCGCGACCAGGTGGCGCTCGAAGCGCGCAACCGTATCCAGCAGCTGGCCGAGCGCTACCGCCTGGGCGTCGAGATCGTCGGCGTGACGGTGCAGCAGATTGCGCCGCCGGATGGGGTCACGGCCGCGTTCGAGGACGCCGCCCGCGCCCAGGAAGACCGCAACCGCGCCCGCGGCGAAGCCCAGGCGTACGCGGACGACATCCTGCCCCAGGCCAAGGCCCGGGCCGACCGCCTGCGCAAGGACGCCGAGGGCTACCGCGCCGAGACCGAGAGCAAGGCCACCGGCATCGCCGCGCGCTTCGACAAGGTCGTGGCCGAGTACGCCAAGGCGCCGGGCGTCACCCGCGACCGCATGTATTTCGACACCATGCAGCAGGTTTTTTCCAGCACCAGTAAAGTCATGATCGACGCCAAGACCGGCACCAACCAGGTCGTGCTGCCGCTCGACCA
>JAKOOD010000488.1 GCA_022701635.1 Burkholderiaceae bacterium
CGGTCCTTGCGCTGCGACGGACGGTTCGGCGGCACGACCACGGTCTCGAGGCCGTAGATTTCCTGGAATTCGTAGGCTTCGGTATCCGCCGTACCGGTCATGCCGGACAGCTTGGCATACATGCGGAAGTAATTCTGGAAGGTGATCGAGGCCAGGGTCTGGTTCTCGTTCTGGATGCGCACGCCTTCCTTGGCTTCCACCGCCTGGTGCAGGCCTTCGGACCAGCGGCGGCCGGTCATCAGGCGGCCGGTGAATTCGTCGACGATGACGACTTCGCCGTTCTGCACGACGTAATGCTGGTCCTTGTGGTACAGCACGTGCGCGCGCAGGGCGGCGTACAGGTGGTGCACCAGCGTGATGTTGGCGGAGTCGTACAGCGAGGCGCCTTCCGGCAGCAGGCCCATCTCGGTCAGGATCGATTCCGCCCTTTCGTGGCCGGCCTCGGTCAGCAGCACGGTGTGCGCCTTTTCGTCCTTGGTATAGTCGCCCGGGACTTCGACGTTGCCCTTGCCGTCCGGGGTTTCCTCGCCGACCTGCAGGGTCAGCAGCGGCGGCAGTTCATTGATCTTGTGATACAGGTCGGTGTGGTTCTCGGCCTGGCCGGAGATGATCAGCGGGGTACGCGCTTCGTCGATCAGGATCGAGTCGACCTCGTCGACCACGGCGAAGTTCAGGGCGCGCTGGACGCGCTCCTTGGCGTCGTACACCATGTTGTCGCGCAGGTAGTCGAAGCCGTATTCGTTGTTGGTGCCGTAGGTGATGTCGGAACCGTAGGCCTGCTGCTTGGTGTCGTGGTCCATCTGCGACAGGTTGACGCCGGTGGTGAGACCGAGCCAGCCGTACAGGCGGCCCATCTGCTCGGCGTCGCGCTGCGCCAGGTAATCGTTGACGGTCACCACGTGCACGCCCTTGCCGGACAGCGCATTCAGGTAGACCGGCAGGGTTGCCATCAGGGTTTTACCTTCGCCGGTGCCCATCTCGGCGATCTTGCCGTAGTGCAGCACCATGCCGCCGATCAGCTGCACGTCGAAGTGGCGCATCTTCATGACGCGCTTGGCGGCTTCGCGGCAGACCGCAAAAGCTTCGACCAGGATGTCGTCGAGGGTGGTTCCACCAGCGACGCGTTCCTTGAATTCCGCGGTTTTCGCCTTCAGTTCGGCATCCGACAGCTTTTCCATCTGCGGCTCGAGCGCGTTGATCTCACGCACGGTTTTTTGGTATTGCTTGATCAGCCTCTGGTTACGGCTGCCGAAAATCTTGGTCAGGAATGACATGCTGTGTTCTTAATAAGTACGCCGCGAGAAGTAAGCTCGAAAAGGCCGGGGATGATATCAAAAGAATACCCCCCGAAGACCGCCTGTGGCAAAAAGCTACCGATTTTATCATGCGATCCGGCCACACTTGGGGTCCACGCCACAGTTCACAAGTGCGTTTCGCTAAAAAATATTATCAAATTGCATCGATTTGCGCATCGGCCGGTGTATTTCGCCGGCATCGCTTTCCGGGGCCGGCTGTGGTATGTTCGGCGCATGCAGTCCTCTTCCAACCAGCGTCCCTACACCATCTTCGGCACGCGCAATCGCCGCACGGCGTTCGGCGCGACCGACTTCCTGCGCTCCAACGAACGCCTGGCGGCCCTGCTGCCGGCGGCGATGCGCATCGGCAACCTGCAAAAAGACCTGCGCGTGATCCTGCCGCCGATGTATGGCGGCTGCGACGTGCTGTCCTTCCAGGAGAGCGTGCTGGTGCTGGCGGTGCCCTCCTCCGCCGTGGCGGCCAAGCTGAAGCAGCAGTTGCCGAAGCTGCAGGCGGGGCTGCAAAAGAAGGGCTGGCAGGTGGAATCGGTGCGCATCAAGATCCAGGTCGGCCGCGCGGTGGCGGCGGCGCAGCCGCAGGCCGTGAAACGGGTGCTGGAACTGCCGCCGACGGCGGTGCAGGCGTTCGAGGAACTGGGGGAGGCCTTGCCGGCGACGGCCCAGAATGCGCCCTTGATTGCGGCCTTGCGGCGCCTGGCGGAGAAGCGGAAGTAGATTGTTTCGCCGAAGCCGTGGGATTCGATGACAGCCCCGATAAACAGCGTCGTCCCTGCGCAGGCAGGGGCCCGAGTTGTTTGGTGTGCCTCGAACTTGGGTCCCTGCCTGCGCAGGGACGACGTTGTCTTAATGCGCGTAGATACCGACTTTAACGGCTTGTTCGCCGCCGGGTGAAGACCTCAGGTCAGCGCCCACTCCCGCTCCATCTGCGCCCCATACGACTGCGGCGCCCGCGACTGCTCGGCGAAGGTCACGACCTCGTAGGCGTCCGGATGCGCCAGCAGTTCGCGCAGCAGCAGGTTGTTCAGGCCGTGCCCGGACTTGTGCGCCTCGTAGCTGGCCAGCAGCGGGTTGCCGACCAGGTACAGGTCGCCGATCGCATCGAGGATCTTGTGGCGCACGAATTCGTCTTCGTAGCGCAGGCCGTCCGCATTGAGGATACGGTATTCGTCCATCACGATCGCGTTTTCCAGCGAGCCGCCGCGGGCCAGGCCCATGCCGCGCAGGCTTTCCACGTCCTGCATGAAGCCGAAGGTGCGGGCGCGCGCCACGTCGTGCACGTAGGAGACCTTGCCGAAATCGACGCTCGCGCGCTGCATGGTGCCGTCGACGGCCGGGTGGTTGAATTCGATGAAGAAGTCGAGCTTGAAACCGTCGTAGGGCGTGAGGCGGGCCCACTTCTCGCTGTTGCCGCTGCCCTGGCGCACTTCCACCGGCTTCAGCACGCGGATGAATTTCTTCGCCGCGGCCTGCTCTTCGACGCCGGCCTGCTGCAGCAGGAACACGAAGGACGAGGCCGAGCCGTCCATGATCGGGATTTCCTCGGCGGTGACATCGACGTACAGGTTGTCGATGCCGAGGCCGGCGCAGGCCGACATCAGGTGCTCGACGGTCGAGACGCGCGCGGTCCCCTTGGTCAGCACCGAGGCCATGCGGGTATCGCCCACGATGTCGGCATTCGAGGGGAACTCGACGACGGGGTCGAGATCGACGCGGCGGAACACGATACCGGTATTGGCGGCGGCCGGGCGCAGGGTCAGTTCGACCTTGGTGCCCGAGTGCAGGCCGACGCCGGTCGTGCGCACCAGCTGTTTGACGGTTCTTTGTTTAAGCATTGCCCGATTATATAGCGGCGGCCGCAGCTTCGCTGGAGGCCGCTGTATTCGCAAGGACTGAAATACCACGTTCTCAGGGATGCTCGGCTTCCACGTGCGCGGTTTCATGGCGAATCAGGTACAAGCCGCTGCCGATGATGATTGCCGCACCGATCAGGGTGGTTTGATCGGGCAAGGTTTGCCACATCAACCAGTCGATGCCGATGCCCCAGGCCAGCGCCGTGTACTCGAAGGGCGCGACCACCGAGGCTTCGCCGTGGTTGAAGGCTTCGGTGATGGCCAGCTGGGCCAGGAAGCCGCTGACCGACAGCACCGCCAGCAGGGCCAGGTCGCCGGCCTGCACCGGTACCCAGCCGGGGGCCGCCAATGCGCCGGCCCCGATCGACATCATCAGCATCAGCCAGAACACCATGTGCTCGCTGCGGTCGGAGCGCGCCAGGATGCGGCCGCTGACCGCCGACACCGCGTAGCACACGGCCGACGCCAGGATGGCGAGGCCGCCGAGGGTCAGCATGCCGTCGCCGCTCGGACGGAGGATGACCAGCACGCCGGCCATGCCGACCGCGATCGCGATCCAGCGCGCCGCATTCACCCGCTCCTTCAGGACCAACACGGACAGCGCGGTGATCAGGATCGGGCCGATGAAGAAGATCGCATACGCCTCGGCCAGCGACAGTTCGCGCACGCCGTAGGCGAACAGGGCCAGCATCACGATGCCGATCGCGGCGCGCAGCAGGTGCAGCGGCCAGCGCACCTGCAGGGCCGATCGCAGGCCGCCGCGCCACAGCAGCCAGGCGCACACCAGCGGCAGCGATGACAGCGACCGCAGGGCCGCGACCTGCATCGCCGGATAATGGGCGGACAGCAGCTTCATCGTCGTGTCCATGATCGAGAACATGACGACGCCGGCCAGCATCGCCTGGATGCTGCGCAGGTTGCCGCTCAGTTTGCTGCCGGCCTTGACGCTGCCCTTCCCCGTCACGCTCAGCCCAGCTGTTCGAGCAGCTTCTCGGCCGACGACACGTCGAAGCCGCCGGCTTCCAGGTTGAGCTGCTCCACGACGCCGTCCCGCACCAGCATCGAATAGCGCTTCGAGCGGATGCCCATGCCCTTGGCGACCAGGTCGAATTCGAGGCCGAGCGCCTTGGTGAAGACGGCGCTGCCGTCGGCCATCATGCGCACGATCCCGGTCGCCTTCTGCTCGCGGCCCCAGGCGCCCATCACGAAGGCGTCGTTGACCGACACGCACCAGATCTCGTCGACGCCCTTGGCCTTGAGCTGGTCGGCCAGCTTGACGTAACCCGGCAGGTGCTGCGCCGAGCAGGTCGGGGTGAAAGCGCCCGGCAGGCCGAAGATGGCAATCGTCTTGCCCTTCACGAGGTCGGCCACGGTGAAGGTGTTCGGGCCGAGCGAGCAGCCTTCGGTTTCGGTCTCGATGAATTCCGCGAGGGTCGCTTCGGGCAGGCGGTCGCCGATCTGGATGGTCATGGTGGAGATTCCTGTTGTCGTTATAAGAACCGGCAAGTATGCCTG
>JAKOOD010000524.1 GCA_022701635.1 Burkholderiaceae bacterium
GGCACTGGCGCGACCCGGCCCTGCTCGGCACGCCCGACGCCAACCGCGCCAACTTCTATGTGCGCGAGCCCGACGCGCGCAAGAACACCGGCTTCACGATCCCGGTCGCCGCCGGCCACCTGGACACGGCCAGCGCCGCCTACCGCCAGCTCGATGCCGGCATCGACCTGGTCGCCGGCGAACTCAAACGCCTGCAGGATGCCGGCGTGAGCGTGCTGTGGCGCCCACTGCACGAGGCCTCCGGCAACAAGGGCGATGGCTGGTTCTGGTGGGGCCGCACCCGCAGCGACGGCGTGGCGCAATCGCAAGCCTACGTCCTGCTGTGGCGCCATATGCACGAGCGCCTGGTGAAGGTACACGGCTTGCACAACCTGATCTGGGTCTGGAACGGCCAGGATGCGGCCTGGTATCCCGGCGACGACGTGGTCGACATCGTCGGCTGGGACATCTACGACGACAGCGACGCCAAGACCTACAAATCGCAGGCAGAGATCTACCGCAAGGCGCAGGCGATTCCGTCCCGGCCGAAGCCGGTGGCGCTGTCGGAGACCAGCTATATCCCCGACCCCGACAACATGCGCAGGGACGGCGCGCCCTGGCTCTGGTTCACGGTCTGGAACGACGCCCGCGCCGGCGCCGGCGTCGCCGCCAAGGACAATTTCTGGAGCGGCGACTACTACAACACCGCGCAGCACAAGAACAAGGTCTACCACCACCCGGACGTGATCACGCTGGACGCGTTGCCGGCATTTTTGAAAGCCCCCCAATGAAAAAACTCTCTCTCGCGCTGCTATTGGCGGCGCTCGCGCACATCGGCGTCGCCTCTGCGGCCAACGTGGTCGCGCCGGACAACCGGAACCTGCAATATACCGGCCGCATCGATTTCTCGAAGCCGGCGGCGCCGGTCATTTCGTGGCCGTCCACCGCGATCGCCGGCAACTTCACCGGCACCAGCCTGTCGGTCCGCCTCGACGACCAGCGCGGCAAGAATTACTTCAACGTGTTCCTGGACGGCGACCTGACCTATCCCTACGTGCTGGAAGCGGCCCAGGGCGACAAGACCTACCTGGTGGCCCAGGGCCTGGCGCCGGGTCGCCACAGCTTCCTGATCACCAAGCGCACCGAAGGCGAGGAGGGCGCCACCACCTTCCGCGGCCTGGAGCTGGCCGACGGCGGCGAGCTGCTGGCGCCGCCGCCGCGGCCGGCGCGCCGCATCGAGTTCTTCGGCGACTCGATCACCAGCGGCATGGGCAACGAAGGCGCCGACAACGGCCGCGACGACGCCGGCAAGGACAAGAACAGCTTCATGTCGTACGCGGCGATCACGGCGCGCGCGCTGGACGCCGAGCTGCACATGACCTCGCAGAGCGGCATCGGCGTGATGATCAGCTGGTTCCCGTTCACCATGCCCGATTTCTACGACCAGCTGAGCGCCGTCGGCGACAACGACACGCGTTGGGATTTCGCGGCCTGGACGCCCGACGTGGTCGTGATCAACCTGCTCCAGAACGACAGCTGGCTGATCGGCCGCGACCACCGCCTGCAACCGGAGCCGAACGACGAGGGGCGCATCGCCGCCTACCAGAAATTCGTCGCGCGCGTCCGCCAGCTGTACCCGAAGGCCTACATCGTGTGCGCGCTGGGCAGCATGGAAGCCACCCGCGCCGGCTCGGCCTGGCCCGGCTACGTGACGGCGGCGGTCGAGCGCCTGCGCAAGGGCGGCGACGCCCGCATCGATACGGTGTTCTTCCCGTTCACCGGCTACGGCCAGCATCCGCGCGTGAAGCAGCACCAGGCGAATGCGGCGCGCCTGACGGCTTTTATCCGCAACAAGATGGCTTGGTAAAAATGCTATCAAACACTTGATCTTCATCAGTCCCGGTGGAGTTTGCTCACCGGCACGCTGACACAGGCTGGGGAGCCGGTCCATACTGGCGAATGCGCGTCTTCGATGAGCTTTGCCGGGAGGACCAACGATGCGATCCATGCCATGCCAGCGCCGGGGACGGCGCGACCGGAAGGGAGCCCCGCTGGCGGCGCGCCAGGCGGCGCTGCGCGATGTGGTCAGGGAAGTCTGCGACGAAGTGCAGGCGCTGCAGGAAGAGAACGCGCGCCTGCGCGCCCGTCTCGACCTGCTGCGCGACGCCACCGGCGACGGCCTGTGGGACCTCGAACTCGGCCAGCGCAAGCTGACGGATCCCGCCAACCGCTTCGTCTGGTCGGCGCAGATCGGGCGCCTGCTCGGCTACCGCGACACGCGCGACCTGCCGGACGACTTCGCCGGCTTCCTGGCGCTGCTGCACCCGGCGGACCGGGAGCCGACCAAGCTGGCCTTCACCGCCCACATCCTCGACCGCAGCGGCGCCACGCCCTATGACATGCGCCACCGGCTGTGCTGTGCCGGCGGCGAATACCGCTAGTTCCGCGCGCTCGGCCACGCCCAGCGCGATGCCGGCGGGCGCGCGATCCGGGTGGTCGGGGCGCTCACCGACCTCACCGACCGGCGCGCCATCCTCGGCCTCAAGCGCTACGCCGAAAGCATCATCGCCAGCCTGCCGACCGGGCTGATGGTGCTCGACGAGCGGCTCGTGGTGCTGAGCGTGAACCCGGCTTGCTGCGCGATCCTCGGCCTCGATCCCGGCCCCTGCCGCCGCATGGAGCGCGCCGGCCTCGACATCGGCAAACTGCTGCCGCAGCCTGGCCTGCGGGCGCAGGCACTGGCGCTGCTGGCTTCCGGCGGCAGCCGCCACGGCATCGGCATCCCCCGCGGCGACAAGCGCCTGCGGGTGGCGATGGCCGGCATCCAGCTGGCCGAGGGGGAGCGCCGGCTGCTGGTGATGGCCGAAGACGTGACCGAGGAGCAGCGCCTGCGCGACGAAGCGCGCCTGCACGCCGCGCGCCACCGCGACCAGGCATCGCTGCTGGACAAGGCGCGCGACGCCATCATCGTGCGCGGCATCGACGGCCGCATCCAGTTCTGGAACAAGGGGGCCGAGCGCCTGTACGGCTGGACCAGCGAGGAAGTGCTCGGCCAGTGCATCGACGCGCGCATGGTGCGCGACGGCCCGGGCGCCCTGGATGCTGCCGTGCACGCCACGCTGCAGACCGGCGAGTGGCGCGGCGAGGCCGGCCAGCGCCGCAAGGACGGCGTGCGCCTGACGGTCGAGGGCCACTGGACCCTGGTGCGCGACGACGACAACCGGCCGAAGGCGATCCTGGTCATCAATACCGACGTCACCCAGCGCAAGGCCACCGACGAAAAGATCCGCAACCTGGCGCTCTACGATTCGCTCACCGGGCTGGCCAACCGCAGCCTGTTCGGCGAGCGCCTGGCGGTGGCGCTGGCCCAGGCCAGGCGCGAGGCATATCCGCTGGCGATTTTGTACATGGACCTGAATCGTTTCAAGGAAATCAACGACACCCACGGCCACGGGGCCGGCGACCAGGTGCTGGTCAAGGTGGCGCGCCGCTTCCAGGCCGCGCTGCGCGCGGACGAGATCCTGGCGCGCCTGGCCGGCGACGAATTCGTGGTGGTGGCCGAGCGCGCCGACCCCGCCACCGCCGCCCGCATCGCCGAGCGCCTGCACGAGGCGATGGCCGACCCGGTGACGCTCGGCGGCCACAGCTTCCCGGTCGGGCTGGCGATCGGCATCGCCGTGTTCCCGCGCGACGGCAGCGAGATCGACGACCTGCTCAAGCGCGCCGACATTGCCATGTACCGGGCCAAGGCGCTCGGCGGCCACGTGTTCTACCAGCCGGAGATGAGCGTCGGCCTGCGCGAGCGGATCGAGCTGGCGGGCGACCTGGGGCGGGCGCTGGCCGCCGGCACCCTGCAGCTGCATTACCAGCCACAGGTCAGCCTGGACGGCGGCGCCGCCATCGGCGCCGAGGCGCTGCTGCGCTGGCACGATCCGCAGCGCGGCTGGGTCAGCCCGGCCACCTTCATCCCGATCGCCGAGGCGCGCGGCATGATCCATGCGCTCGGCAAGTGGGTGCTGGGCGAGGCCTGCCGCCAGCTGGCCGCCTGGCGCGCTGCCGGCCTGGCATTCCCGGGCCGGCTGTCGATCAACCTGTCGGCACGCCAGCTGGAAGAGCCGGACATCGTCGCCAGCATCCGCGGCATCGCGCGCGCGGCCGGCGTCGATACCCGCCAGCTGGCGCTGGAACTGACCGAGAGCGCGCTGATGTCGAACGTCGAGGGCGCGATCGAGATCATGGCCACCCTCAAGGCGGACGGCTTCTCGATCGCGGTGGACGACTTCGGCACCGGCTATTCGTCGCTGGCCTACCTCAAGCAGCTGCCGGCCGACAAGCTGAAGATCGACCGCAGCTTCGTGTGCGACATGCTGACCGACCGCCACGACCTCACCATCGTCACCACCATCATCGGCATGGCGCGCAACCTGGGCCTGGAAGTGATCGCCGAAGGGGTCGAGACCCAGCCGCAGGCACAGGCGCTGCGTGCGCTCGGCTGCGGCGAAGCCCAGGGCTATTACTTCGGCCGGCCGGAGACGCCGGCGCGGTTTGCCGAGCGCTGGCTGGTGCCGCTGGCGGCCGCCATGGCTTGCGCGCCGGGCGCCGGCGGCTAGGCCACCTTCGCGCTCACGGCCTGCGTGCGCACGAAGGTATCGTGGTCGGGCATCTTCGCCACTGCCGCCGCGATCATGTCGCGCAGGCCGGCAAAGTGGCCGTGCACCTGGCGCAGGTCGTCGCCGTCGGCCAGCGGATCGTAGCGCTTCGGCACCACCCCCAGCCCCGTCATCATGGCCACGAACGAGGGTTCGGCGAAACCGTCGCGGTCGAGGATGGTGACGCGTCCGGTCTCGCGGAACAGTTCGATCTGGTGGCGCAGCGAATCCGGGACCGGCATGGCGGCGCAGTAGCGCCAGAATTCGCTATCGTCGCGCGCGGTCAGCTTGTAGTGCAGCATGATGAAGTCGCGCACCGATTCGTAGCGCGTGCCCATCACACGGTTGAATTCGTCGGCCAGCTCGGGGCGGAAATCGCGGTCCGGGAACAGTTCGACCAGCTTGCCGACCGCGGTTTCGATCAGGTTGATGCTGGTCGACTCGAGCGGCTCGACGAAGCCGGCCGACAGCCCGATCGCCACGCAGTTCTTGATCCAGGACTTGCGCCGCCGCCCGGTGACGAAGCGCAGCTGGCGCGGCTCGTCGAGCGCGGCGCCGTCCAGCCCCTGCAGCAGGGTGTCGCGCGCGCGTTCGTCGCTGGTGAAGGCATTGCTGTAGACGTGGCCGTTGCCGGTGCGGTGCTGCAGCGGGATGCGCCACAGCCAGCCCGCCTCCTTTGCCGTCGAGCGGGTGTAGGGCGTCAGCCGCGGCGCCGAGGCGCACGGCACGGCAAGGGCGCTGTTGCAGGGCAGCTGGGCGCTCCAGTCGTCGTAGCCGGCGTGCAGCGTGTCTTCGATCAGCAGGCCGCGGAAGCCGGAGCAGTCGATGAACAGGTCGCCCTCGATGCGGCG
This sequence comes from Burkholderiaceae bacterium, assembly GCA_022701635.1. Taxonomy (GTDB): domain Bacteria; phylum Pseudomonadota; class Gammaproteobacteria; order Burkholderiales; family Burkholderiaceae_D; genus Telluria; species Telluria phyllosphaerae. The sequence continues at coordinate 5,480 of JAKOOD010000524.1, forward strand.
GCCGTCGCGCAGCTTGAGCGCGGTGATGAAGCCGGTCTCGGGATGCTGCTCGACCGCGGTGATCGTGCCTTCCACGCGCCGGGCGCCGCGCGCCACCGCATAGTCGCGCAGGTAATTGGCGTACAGGCCGGCGTCGAAATGGAAGCCGTAGGAAAAGCTGTCGGAGATACCCGGCTGGCTGTTGTTGGGCAGGACGAATTTGAATTCGCGCGCCATCACCGCCGGCATCGACCAGTCCTCCAGCGGCGGCATGCGCTCGAAGGCGCGCGCCAGGCGCAGCCAGTGCATGTGCGCGGTGCGGCCGGCGAGCGGCGGACCGAAGTCGCCGAAGCCGTGGAAGAAGCGGTTGCCGAGGTGGCCCCAGTCGCAGAACTCGATGCCGAGCTTGAAGGTGGCGCGGGTGCGGGCGATGAAGTCGGCCTGGTCGATGCCGAGCAGCGCATTGTAGAAGCGGATCGTCGGCAGGGTGGCTTCGCCGACACCGATGGTGCCGATGTCGGGCGACTCGACCAGGGTCACGCTGGCGCTGTCGCCGAGGCGCTGGGCGAGGGGAGCGGCCGCCATCCAGCCGGCGGTGCCGCCACCCACGATGACGATCCGGCGGATCGTGTTGTCTTCCATGTTGTCTCCAGCTGCGGATGCAGGTCGTGCATGTCGTGCATGCGTTCACGCGGGCGTCCTTGCGCCCGTCTTTACATGCCAGTGTAGAGCAGTCAAACCATGCTCCGCAACAAAAATGTTTGCGTCCAACATGGAGATGAACGATCCAGGAATAGGCCGGAATGGAAGGAATTGTGCGCAACCAGAATGTCGATTTGTCTATAATCGACCGATTCGCCTGTGGCGTGTACGCTCGCATCCTGCCTGCATGGGCACAGGGTGCCATGACGAGAGGCAAGAATGAAACACATACTCGTGGTGGACGACGAAGAAGCCATCATTTATATCTTCCGGCGCTATCTCGAAGCCGCCGGCTACCGGGTCTCGACCGCCCAGGACGGCCTCGAGGCGCTGGCGCTGTTCGACCAGCAGTCCTTCGATGCGATGGTGACCGACGTCCGGATGCCGCGCATGAACGGCAGTGAACTCATCGGCCGCGTGCGGCCGCTGTACCCCGAACTGCCGATCGCCGTGGTATCGGCCTATCCGATGGAAATCCAGGAACCCGGGCGCGGCTTGCGCGTGCTGTCGAAGCCGATCGAAGGCGCGACGCTGGTGGCGGCGGTGGCCGACATGGTGGCCGCCGCGCGCTGAGGCGCTCCCCGGCGCCCGCGCGCGGGGCCGGGCAACAGGCTTGTCCGCCTATCGGGATCCCGACTTCACTTCACCAGCGATTGCAGCGCGGCCGCCACATACACCAGCGGCGCGTTCCAGTTGATCGCCACCTCGTTGCTGGCATAGCTGCAGGCGTCATCCAGGTAGGACAGCGCCGGCAGCGACGACGAATACGGCGCCTGGCATCCTTTCTTGTCCTGCTGGCCCGGATTCGGGCCGCCAGCCAGCCAGCCCGGCACCGGCGCGGCGATGCCGTCGGCGACCGACGGACGGTGGTGCGGGTGCATGGTCGAGGTGGTGCCGAAGCCGGTCACGAAGGAGATGCCCGGGCCGTTGCGGCCCAGCACGTAGTCGAGCGCGGACTGCGCCGCCTGCAGGTAGGCCGGGCGCGGCTCGGCGCGGTAGGCGGCGACCAGCATCATCGCCTGGTTCAGGATCACCGCATTGCTGCCCCAGACGAAATTTTCACGCACCATGCTGACGCGGTAGGGCGAGGCCTGCCAGCGCGCGACCAGCTTGTCGGCGTTGGCGAGCAGCGGCTGGCGCACCGCGGCGGCGTCGGACGCCGCCAGGCGCGCATGCGGGCGCGCCAGCGTCACCCAGCCCAGCATGCGCACGTCGGCCCAGCCGGGTTCCGTCTGGGCAGGATTGCCGCCGCCGGCCAGCGCCTGGGCGCGGTAGGCATCCTTGCCGGTGGTCGCCAGCAGCTCGGCCGCGGCCCAAGCGAATTCGTCGTCGACGCTCTTGTCGCCGTAGTCGCCGGTCGAGACGTCGGCCGGCTGCTTGTACAGCACCGCCGGATGCGCCTTGGCCCAGGCCCAGGCGGCTTCGGCGGCCGCCAGGTAGCGTGCCGAGCGGCCCGGCTGCTGGCTGTCGAACGGCGCCAGCACGCGGCTGGCGGCCGCCATGGTCGCCGCGAAGTCGAGCGCCGCCGCGGTGCTCTTCTGCACCACGTAGCGCGGCCCGGTGGCCTGGTCCGGCATCACCATGCCGTCGAAGGCCTTGTTGGTCAGCTTGTGGTACACGCCGCCGTCCTCCGGGTCCTGCATGGTCGCCATCCACTCCAGGTTCCACAGCGCTTCGTTGAGCA
>JAKOOD010000530.1 GCA_022701635.1 Burkholderiaceae bacterium
CCGGGAGCCAAAAGATACATCGTATCCTCATCGCTGATCGCAACGGCGGCGTCATGCTGCCCTGCTCACGCTTCTATGATGGCACGGAAGCTGTACTTAAGGCAAGTACATTTGATGAAATGTATGCGCAACCCCGTCGTTGCGCTCAGTGCACCTGCTCCACCGCGCATTTCGACTTGCTGCCGCGGATCTCGCAAGTCGTCTTCTCGTTCCCATCCCGGTCATGCACGACCACGTGCCAGGTGTCGCTCCCGGTACGTTCCATGGTCATGAAGCCGAAGCCGTCGATCCAGGAACTCATCGCGTCGACGCGCGCGCCCGGCGCCGGCGCCATGTCCGGGATAGTGGCCGGCAGCGGCACGATGTCTTCGGCGGTGCCGGCGAAACCGGCCACGAACTGGGTCGGATGGTCGGTCGCGAAGCTGGTCTGTTCCCACAGGTGCACATGGCCCGACAGCAGCACGTCGACGCCGGCCGGCAGCAGGCGCGGCGTGAACGGGGCGAAGGTTTGGATCAGGCCGGCGTCGCCGCCGAACAGCCTGATGGCGCCGCTGTCGGCGTTGCGTTCGGCGCCGAAGTTGTAGAGCGGATGGTGGTCGACCGCGATGCTGTGGCGGGCGCGTTTCGACAGCGCCTCGATCTTGCGCCAGGTGTCGGCATACTTGTCCAGCCGTGCGTCGCCCGCCTTGAAGCCCTTGTACGAAGTGTTCGCACTGTCGAACACCAGGAACTGGGCATCGCCGCCGATCGGCACCACGTAGGGGTCGGCGTAGTCGGCGGCGGCATCCTGGGCCGGATCGTCGCAGTTGCGGCCGTTCATCGGATGCGGATCGAGGAAACGCCACCAGCCCTGGCCGCCGCGCACGCAGGTTTCGTGGTTGCCGCGCGCCATGATCCACGGTGCGGCATCCAGCAGCGCCTTGCCCGGCGCGAAGAAGTCGGCCTTCCACGCATCCCAGCCATACCCCCACGGCGAACCGGCGCAGCCGGGCCGGTCGGCCGGGCACGGCGCTTCACGGTAGTGGAAGTCGCCCACGTGCACCACCAGGTCCGGCTTCCAGGCGGCGGCGCTGGCGGCCACGCGCGCAAACGGAAAGGCCTCGGGGTCGTTGCAGGCCTGGTATTCCTTGTTCTTCAGGCGGCAGCCGGTGTCGCCGATCACCACGATGCGGCGCGGCGCGGCCTTTGGCAGCGGCAGCGCCTGCCCGGCGACCGCCACGCGGGTTGCGCCCGCCGGCAGCGCCGTCTCGCAGGACAGCACGGCGGTCGAGTCCGGGCCCGGCCGCGGCTTGCCGTCGTCGCCGGCGCGCAGCGGCAGCGCGCCCCAGGGTGCGCGCACCGCCATCGGCGCGGTCTTGCCATCGATCTCGATGGCGGGACAGGCTCGGGCGGTGGTGATGGCGCGGGCGATCGCGGCGCCGTCTTCGCCGACGATCACGAACGCGGCTTCGGGCGGTTGGGAAGACGGAACGCTGGCGCAGCCGCCGAGGATGGCGAGCAGGCTTGCAAGAGACACTGAGCGGAAAACGGGCATGGGCCAGCCTTGTTCAAAATTGCGAATTTACCATATTCAAGGTGGCGCACCCGCATCTACCCAGCGTACATAATTGGTCGGCAATACGCTTCCAGCATATAAGCATAGGCGGATCCGTTATTGGCGCAGCCTTTTCCAAACTGTTAAGCTTGCGCCCCCTCGACGGCCGCGGTGCCGTCACCACATTGTCCCTACTATATATGAGCACCAAACATAAGAAGACCAATCCCTCGCGCGCTCTGCTCGCCCTGACGCTCGTCGCCGCCAGCTTCCCGGCGGCCCAGGCCCAGACCACCTCCGCCGCCCAGCCGGCCGCTGGCGCCGACACCCCGGCCAACACCGTCGTCGTCACCGGCACCCGTTCGCTGAACCGCCGCAGCCTGGACACCGAATCCCCGGTCGACGTCATTTCCAGCAAGGACCTGCTGAGCACCGGTTCGGGCGAGCTGGCCACCGTGCTGTCGCGCCTGCTGCCGTCGATGAACTTCGCGCGCCCGACCGGCGCCGACGCCAGCGACGCCGTGCGCCCGGCCCAGCTGCGCGGCCTGTCGCCGGACCAGACCCTGGTCCTGGTCAACGGCAAGCGCCGCCACACCTCGGCCGTGGTCAACGTCAACGGCACCCTCGGCCGCGGCTCGGCCCCGGTCGACCTGAACGCGATCCCGCTGGCGGCGATCGACCACATCGAAGTGCTGCGCGACGGCGCCGCCGCCCAGTACGGCTCGGACGCCATCGCCGGCGTCGTCAACATCATCCTGAAGCGCGGCGCCGACGGCGGCGACGTCGAAGCCATGTACGGTGTCTACGACAAGGGCGACGGCGACCAGACCACGGTGCGCGGCTCGACCGGCTTCAAGCTCGGCGACAAGGGCTGGGCCCGCGTCTCGGTCGAAGCCGCCAATCGCCTGGCGACCAACCGCGCCGGCGTCGACCCGCGTCCGGCCGCCGGCCCGCGCCAGGGCTTCGTCAACCAGCGCTACGGCGATCCGGACAGCAAGCCGAAGACCCTGTTCCTGAACAGCCAGTACAGCATCAACGACAACATCGACTGGTACGCCTTCGCCAACTACGGCGAGCGCAAGACCTCGGCCGCGGCGACCTACCGCACCGTCACCGCGGCATCGGCGGTGCGCCAGTTGTATCCGGAAGGCTTCCTGCCGCTGCAGGACAGCAAATCGACCGACAGCTCGCTGGTCACCGGCCTGCGCGGCGAACTGGCCGGCTGGCGTTGGGATGCGAGCCTGAACTACGGCCGCAACCGCTTCAATCTCGATATCGACAATACCGCCAACTACGCCCTGGGCAACGCCAGCCCGACCAGCTTCTACGCCGGCAAGCTGACCTCGACCCAGGAGCTGGCCAACCTCGACGTCGCGCGCGATATCCCGGTGTCGTGGATGGCCGGCCCGTTGACCGTGGCACTCGGCGCGGAAGCCCGCTACGAGTCCTACGAGATCGGCGCCGGCGAACCGAACGCCTACTTCGGCAGCGGTTCCCAGGGCTTCTCCGGCTTCCGTCCGGAAAACGCCGGCAAGAACAGCCGCAACAACCAGTCGCTGTACCTGAACCTGGAAGGCGACATCCTGAAGGACCTGTCCGGCTCGCTGGCGGTACGCCACGAACGCTACAGCGATTTCGGCAACACCACCTCCGGCAAGGGTTCGCTGCGCTATGCCTTCACGCCGCAGTTCGCGCTGCGCGGCACGGTGTCGCACGGCTTCCGCGCGCCTTCGCTGGCACAGGAGTACTACACCATCACCACCACCAACTTCCTGGTGGTGAATGGCGTCAACACCCCGATCGAGACCGGCACCTTCCCGGTCAATAGCGTCGCCGCCGGCGCCCTCGGCGCCCAGGCCCTGAAGCCGGAACGCGCCCGCAACCTGAGCATCGGCGCGCAGTGGCAGCCGATCCGCAACTGGACCACCACCGTCGACCTGTACCGCATCGACATCGACGACCGCATCGTGTTCTCGTCGAACCTGCAGCTGGCCAATGCCCCGGCGCTGAACACCGCGCTGCGCAACCAGGGCATCTTCGTCGGCGCGGCGCGCTACTTCACCAACGCCGTCGACACCCGCACCAAGGGCGTGGACGTGGTCAGCACCTACCGCCTGCCGCTGCAGCAGGGCGCGCGCGCCGACTTCACGCTGGCCTACAACCACAACGACAACGAAGTGCGCAAGGTGGCCGCCAACCCGGCGATCCTGGCCGCCAACAACCTGACCCTGGTCGACCGCCAGTCGATCAACCGCCTGACCGTCGGCTCGCCGAAGGACAAGCTGACCTTGTCCGGCGACTACACCCGCGGCGTCTGGAGCGGTCGCGCCAACCTCACCCGCTACGGCAAGTTCACCGTGCCGCAGAACGACCCGGCGCTGGACCAGAACTACGACCCGCAGTGGGTGCTCGACGTTTCGGCCAGCGTCCGCGTGGCCAGCAACTGGCGCGTGACCCTGGGCATCGACAATCTGACCAACCGCTACCCGGCACAGGTGACCTCGGCCGGCAACCTGAACGTGAACGGCACCCAGCCGTACAGCATCTGGGCGCCGAACGGGTTCAATGGGCGCTTCCTGTATGCGAAGGCTGGCTACAGCTGGTAAGCCTGCCGGGGTAAGCTAACCGAAATGCCGTCGTTCCCGCCTCCGCGGGGACGACGTTCATGCGCTTACGAAATTCTTCACGCACGGGCTGCACCCGGAACCCGTCGTCAAGACCGGGCCACGGTACGGATCATGTCGAACGGCGAACTGGCGCCGGGCCCCGAGCGCGACGACAGCAGGCCGCTGTCGAAGCGGCCGAAGCCGGCATGCGCCTGGTCCGGCCGCGGCGTGCGCCAGCCACGCGCCAGGCCATGGCGCTCATCGTCGAGTTCGTCGCCCTGGTTGTCGCCCTGGTTATCGCCGGCGCGGCGTGTTTCCAGCTGGGTCACGCGCGCGCTCAGCGCCGCCACCGTGGCCCGTAACCCGGCCAGCTCCGCCTCCTTCTGATGCAGCGTTTCCTCGTGCGCCGCCTGCAGCGCCGCGATACGCGCCTTGATGCGCGCATCGGCGTTGGCGTGCAGGCGTTCCGCCAGCTGGCCGACCACGGCGCGCAGCGCCTCCTCGGTATCGTCGCGCTGCAGGCCGACGTCCGGATCCTCGTCGCGCAATTCGCGCAGATATTTGTGGATGGTCGACTTGGAGCCGCTGTCGCCCAGCGCATGGCGCACCGCATCGACCGACGGATACTTGCCGTCCGCCAGCATACGGTCGCGTACCGACCTGACTTGTGCCTTCGTGAGTCCGCTGCGCGCCATGATCCGCCTCCGTTATTCGAGAACGCCGTTCAGGAGCTGGCCTGCTCCACCAGCCCGCGATGCTGTGCCCGGTTCAGTTTCGGATGCACGACCGGCACTGTCAACATCGTGCTGCCCACGGCCATCAGCAGCAGCGCCGTGAACGTCTCGCTGGTGATGATGCCCTTGTCGAGCAGGATGTTGGCAAAGATGATTTCGATCAAACCCTTGGTTTGCAGCAGCCAGCCGATGATCGAGGCTTCGCCACGCTTCCACTTCAGCATGCGGCCGGCGATGTGGGCACCGGCCAGCTTGCCGCCCACCGAGGCGAACAGCAGCAGGCCGCCGACGAAGAACACGGCATAGCCGCCCATGTCCCATTTGGTGCGCAGGCCGGTGCTCAGGAAGAACACTGGCATCAGCACCAGCAGCACGTTCTTGAACAGTGCATCCAGCTTGTCCTGGCCGAACCAGTCGGCATCCATCACCACGCCCGCCAGGAAGGCGCCGACCATGAAGTGCAGGCCGGCCCAGTCGGCGCCGAAGCCGCAGGCGATCAGCCAGATCATGGCCACGTACCAGCGGTCGGATTGCGGCAGGCGCGCCATCAGGCGGCGGAACACCAGCGTCAGCAGCGCGAAGCCGGCCAGGAAGCCGAGCTGGCGGCCGACGCGTTCCCAGTCGAGCATGATCAGGGCCAGCACACCCCAGATGGCGACGTCGTCGAGGCTGGCGTAGCGCAGGATGCGCTGGCCCATCGGCTGGCGCAGGATGTCGAGCTTTTCCATCAACAGCACCAGTACCGGCAGCGCGGTGACGGCGCAGGCCATGCCGGTTCCCAGGGTAAATTGCCAGACTTGGGCCTTGGGCCCCATCCAGCCCGGATAGGCGACCAGCAGCAGCGCCGCGCCGCAGCCGAGCAGCAGCGGCATGCCGAGCGACAGGCCGGCGGTGGTGACGCTCTCGCGGCGGTAGGTCCACACTTTCTTGAGGTCGAGCTCGATACCGGCGAGCATCACGAACAGCATCACGCCCCATTGGGCGATGCCGCTCAGGGTTTTCATGACATCCGGGTTGAACACGAACTTGTGATACTCGGGAAAAATCGCACCGGCCACGCCCGGGCCGAGTACGATGCCGCCGATGATCTGGACGATGGCGAGCGGCGCAACATAATCGGTGCGGCCCAGGCGCCACACCAGATACGGCAGGCTGAAGATCAGCAGCATCGCCAGCAGGAAGATCTCGGTGGTACTCATACGTCTCCTTGATGTTATGTAATTATGTAACGCTATGATTTGCCTATGCTAGCGGACAATTGAATTTTTGAAAACCGAGCGGGCTGATAGGTCCGCTGATAGGTCGCGCACGACTGGGACATGCATTCTGTGCAATTTGACGATGCTTGATAAAATTTCACTTTCATTCAAGGTGCAATTTATATGGAACTGAGTGCCCTGCCCGCGGACGACGCGCGCCTTGCCGTCCTCGAGTCCTACGGCATTCTCGATACGCCACCCGAGAAAGCCTTCGACGACGTGGTGAAGCTGGTGAGCCAGCTGCTCGACGCCCCGATCGCGGTGGTGAACCTGATTGCCCGCGGTCGCCAGTGGTTCAAGGCGGAGATCGGGCTCGGCGTCAACGAGATGCCGCTCGACGATTCGATCTGCACATTCGCCCTGCGCGAAGCATGCCGGCTGGTGGTGCCCGACACCCTCGAAGACCCGCGCTTCAGCTGCAATCCGCTGGTCACCGGCGCGCCCGGCTTGCGCTTCTACGCCGGCCAGGTCCTGAGGACGCGCGACGGCGTCCCCCTTGGCACGCTGTGCGTCCTGGACACGGTACCGCGCCCGCAAGGCCTGACGCCGCAGCAGGAATTCGCGCTGGCCACGCTCGGCCAGCAGGTCATGAGCCAGATCGAGTTGCGCAAGGCGCTGGTCGACCAGCAGGCCTTGATCGCGCAACAGGCGGCTGCCCAGGAAGCGCTGCGCCAGGCCGACCGCAAGAAGGACGAGTTCCTCGCCATGCTCGCGCACGAACTGCGCAACCCGCTGGCGCCGATCACCTCGGCCGCCGCCATCCTGACGAACTTCAAGTTCGACGAAGCCATGGTCAGGCGCGCCAGCGCGATCATCTCGCGCCAGGCCAGCCATATGACCGCGCTGATCGACGACCTGCTCGACGTCTCGCGCGTCACCCGCGGCAAGGTCGAACTCGAGCTGGCCGA
>JAKOOD010000537.1 GCA_022701635.1 Burkholderiaceae bacterium
AGGCAACCAGGAAGGAGGCGTTCAGCCCAGGCAGATGAAGTCGTTGTCGACCTGATGGCGCCAGGTCTTGATCAGGTCGCGGTAAGCGCTGCCGACCGGGCGAATGCGGCGGTCCATGTCATACAGGCCGTAGCGGTTCACCTTGCCCTTGTTTTCGGTAAGCGAGCTGTCCCAGTCGACCTGGTCGGTCAGGCTGTACCAGGTGAAGCCGAGCAGGGGCACGCCGTCGGATTTCAGGCGAACCAGGTTCGACCATTGCTTCTCGAGCCAGACGCGGGCGTCCTTTTCACCGTCGCCTTCGTCGCGGTTATTGGTCTCGGTATGCATCACCGGCAGGCGGTAGCGTTCGTAGTACTGCTTGGTGATCATGTAGTAGCCGAACATTTCGCAGATGTCGACCTTGCCGTTGGCATACACCATGTGCTCGTTGGTGGCGTAGTAATCGTTGCCCATGATGCAGCGTGACTTGATGCCGCGGTCGAGGAAGAAATGATATTCCTCGCGCGTCATGCCATTGTCGGCCAGGAATTCGTACATCCGGCCGCTGACGTCATGGCCGTACGCCAGGTCCAGCGCCAGGAAGCGCAATTCGTTCAGGTGGCGCGCGTAGCCGATCGCTTCCGGCCCGACCGGGTGATAGTACTCGGACGATTCGCTCTGGACGAAGCGGGCGGCGGGCTGGGCCTTCATGATGGCTTCGGTCGCCAGGATGCTGGCCCGGGCCAGGTGCTTGACCGCGGTGACGAAGGCGCGCTCCGATGCCAGGCGCTCGTTCCACATGCCCAGCCGCGCCGAGAACTTGGCGGTGACGTACATCTCGTTCACCGGCGTATAGAAGGTAATCCACGGAAAGCGCTCGGCGAAGGCGCGCGCGTATTCGGCCAGCCAGCGCGGGAAGTCGGGGTTCTGGAAATTGCCGACCCAGTCGGGCACGCCGAAATGGCACAGGTCGACGATCGGGGTGATGTGGAGACGCTTGAGCTCCGCCATGACGCCGTCGGTGAATTCCCAGTCATAGCGTCCCGGTCCCAGGTGCACGCGGTGCCAGGGAGGGCCGTAGCGCAAGGCGTCGACGCCGATCTCGTGCGCCAGCTGCAGGTCTTCCTGCCAGCGCCGGTAATGATCGGCCTTTTCCATTTCATCCATGCGCAAGGGCGCCCCATCCGGTCCTTCGATCACCGGATAGCTGCTCTCGATCCCTGTCGCAAACAAAAACCTCTGCATCCATTGCCTTTCGCAGGTGCCGGCACGATACCGACGAGAACATATCTTAGCCGGACCTGGGTCAGGTGCATCGCACATTAACGGTGGGAAATAATAGCGCGGCAGATGTTCGGTTTGTAACTGCATGAGGTGAAATGCAGATGGCAGAGTGGCTAAAGTCGACCATGTATTCCTGCCGATTGGATTTCACATTTTGGACTTTTGGTCTAGGCCAAGGTCACCGTACTTACGGTGTCCTATCAATTATCACCAACGCATATGGCTGATATCACGCGTCTTTTTCATCGAAACCAGTCCTAAAACCGCTGATTTTTTCGATTTACTGTGAAAAATCTGCCCTATTTTTGGGCATTGTCTGCAATGCGCAACGCTTAGATGGAAGGTTACAAACTGAAAGAATTTTTTTTCCTGCAGGCAAAGCAAATGGCCAGGAAAGTGCGTAGAATCCACCTTCATCAGTTTCTCGACGCCAACTACTTGTGGTTGGCGTTGTGCTTTCAGCGCCTGTTATTCGACAGTCACCCAATAAAAGAAATCTCTCAAATGCAAACTCCCCGCCGCACCAGTGCCATCGCATCACGTAGCCAGTCGATGGTCCAGGCGCAACAATATGCCCTGCCTGTCCTGTTCAGCCTGTTCGGCGTGATCATGGGCTCGTGGGCTGGCCGTATCCCGTCGATGGCCGAACGGGTTCACGTGTCGCACTCCGCGCTGTCGATGGTGCTGCTGTGCGGTGGCCTGGGCGCCGTCCTGTCCTACCCGGTGTCGTCGCGCATGATGGCTTCGCTCGGTGCGCGCAAGACCATGCTGTTCGCCGGCCTGGCCCTGCTGTGCGTGCTGATCGCGATCGGCGTCGCCCCGACCGTGCCGCTACTGATGCTGGCCGTCCTGAGCCTGGGCATCACCGCCAGCACCTTCGACGTCGCCATCAACTCGTCGGCCACCGAGCGCGAAAAGCGCACCGGCAAATCGGAACTGTCGAAGCTGCACGGTCTCGGCTGTGCCGGCGGCCTGGCCGGCGCGACCCTGGGCAGCCTGATGGCCAGCCTGCACATCGCCCCCGGCACCCACTTCATGATGCTGGCGGCGCCGCTGGCCGTGGCCCTGTACTTTGCGTATTCGCTGCTGGATGCCGACGATGTCGGCCAGAAAGTCGAGAAAAAGTCGTTCTCGCTGCCGCGCGGCCCGCTGCTGTTCCTGGGCGCGATCGGTTTCCTGGGATCGATGGCCGAAGGCAGCATCGCCGACTGGAGCGGCGTGTTCCTGAAAGAGCATTTCGGCGCATCGGACGGCCTGGCGCCGCTGGCCCTGTCGGCGTTCTCGGTCATGATGCTGATGGCGCGCCTGGTCGGCGACAAGCTGAAGACCCGCTACGGCGCGCGGCCCCTGGTCACCAGCGGCTCGATGCTGGGTGCGGCCGGCCTGTTCTTCGCCGTGCTGTCGCCGAACGCCTACCTGGCGCTGGCCGGTTTCGCGGTGGCCGGCCTGGGCCTGGCGCTGGTGTTCCCCTTCGTGTTCAGCGCCGCCGGCGCCCAGGGTCCGGTGGCACTGGCCGGCGTGGCCAGCATGGCCTACAGCGGCAGCCTGATGGGGCCGCCGGTGATCGGCGCCATCGCCCAGGGCATGGGCATGCAGGTGGCCATCGCCTACGTCGGCGGCCTGGCAGCGCTGATCGCTTTCGTGGCAAGCCGTTCGCGCATGCTGAAGTAATGCGGTGAATTGATACGGGTGGCACGTCTGTCTGCTTGCACAGACGCTTCACCCCGCAGTGGCAGTGGCAGTGTGCGGTAGCAGGAAGCGTTTTCTTTGTAGTTCTCCTCCTTTGTTCGGGGCGGTCGCCACACGGCACCGCCCCTTTTTTTTTCGTCCATGGCGCATGAAGGATGTGTCAGGTAGCCTGATTTGATGAAAATGTGTGTTTTTAGGACAACAACATGTGTTTCCTCTTGGAAAAATTGACGGATTCAATGATAATCACCAACTATTGCTTGGTGGATATTTTTAAATTCATCAGCCACCGCTCTGGCGACGGCGCCGCCCGATGCAGTTCCCTGCTCTCCGTTTGCGCCGGTATCGTTCCAAGAAAGTATTCACCAATGCGACACATCAGTATCAAAACTATCGTCATGTCCGTTGTTGCTTTGCTCATCGGCATCATCCTGGCAGTGGGTGCACTGGGTTACTACAACACGCAAAGCGCCGTCTCGCTACTCGAGACCGCGGCATTGCGCGACACCCGTCAGCAAAACATGATCACCGGCATCATGCTGCGCATGGAAACCAACCGCAGCCAGCTGCTGCAAGCCCTGCAGCACAACCCGGACACGGATTACGCGAAGCTGCACGACCACCCGCTGGCGGTGCATTTCAAGCAGATCGCCGACAATACCCTGGCGCTCGAAAAGGCGCGCGACCAATTCGACGCCTCGCTGCGTACGCCGGCCGCCAAGGCGCTCGTGCAGACGTGGTACACCCAGAGCAGCGACCTGGGCATCGAAGACATTCGCAACGCGACCCGGGCGCTGGAAGCCGGGCAATGGGACGAGGCGGAACGCATCCTGATCACCCGGGTCAACCCGGCGTACCGTAAAGGACAGCCGGCCTACGACGAGCTGCAGGCCCTGCTCGACACGCGCAGCCAGGCGACCGTCGACCTGGCACACCGCTCCATCCGCACCAACGAATGGTTCATGGGCGCGGCCATCCTGGCCGGCTGCCTGGCCGGCATCGCCGCCGCCATGTTCCTGGCGCGCAGCATCGTCAAGCCGCTGGGCGAAGCGGTCGCGATCGCGCGCAACGTCGCCAAGGGCGACCTGAGCGCCACTATCCACACCGATGCGCGCAACGAATTCGGCCAGCTGCTGAACGCGCTGGGGGAGATGAACGGCAGCCTGGCCAACATCGTCGGCGAAGTGCGTGCCGAGGCCGACACCATCGCTTCGGCCTCGTCCCAGATCGGCGCAGCCACCCTGGACCTGTCGGGACGCACCGAACAGCAGGCCAGCACGCTGGAAGAAACCTCGGCCTCGGTCGAGGAACTGAGCGCGACCGTGAAGCAGAACGCCGAGAACGCCCGCCAGGCCAACGCACTGGCGGCCTCGGCCTCGGCGATCGCCGTCAAGGGCGGCGTCACGGTCGGCGCGGTGGTGGACACCATGGGCGGGATCCAGGCGTCGGCACGCAAGATCGCCGACATCATCGGCGTGATCGACGGCATCGCCTTCCAGACCAATATCCTGGCCCTGAATGCGGCGGTGGAAGCGGCGCGCGCGGGCGAACAAGGCCGCGGCTTTGCCGTGGTGGCGTCCGAGGTGCGCAACCTGGCGCAGCGCTCGGCCACCGCCGCCAGGGAAATCAAGGAACTGATCAACGACTCGGTGGAGAAGGTCGACAGCGGCAGCCGCATGGTCGACCAGGCCGGTGCGACGATGCAGGAAGTCGTCGACAGCATCCGCCGCGTGGCCGACATCATGAGCGAGATCACCGTGGCCAGCCAGGAGCAGAGCACGGGCATCGAGCAGATCCACCAGGCCGTCAGCCAGATGGACCAGGTGACCCAGCAGAACGCCGCCATGGTCGAGGAAGCCGCCGGGGCCTCGAGTTCGCTGCAGGAGCAGGCCGCCGGCCTGGCGCAGCTGGTGAGCGTGTTCCGCCTCGCCGGACACGCCCATGGCGCCGAGGCCCGGCGCGGGCAAACGGCGCATGCGCCGGCGCGTCCTGCCGCCGCACGCCTGCCCAGCCTGAGCGCCGCCTGATCCACGCCCGGCGCGGGCACGCGTTTGCGCTGGGCCAAGCGCCGCATGACTGACAAGAACTCCAGACCGCCTGTCGACTCCAAGCTGAGTCGCCAGTTTGCCAGAACGGAGTTGTCATGCAGTCAGAAATCGACGCCGCATCCGTCGCCGCGTTCCACGACCGCCAGTTGCACGAACGCGACTGGCCGATGCTGTCCCATGCCCAGGCGTCCGCCAGCCTGTGGCAGGCGATCGACGCCAACCACCGCTACAACGGCCTGCTCTGGCGCGAGGAAGACCGCGCGCGCCGGATCGATGTGCCGCCGGACGAGATCGCCGCAAGCAAACGCCTGATCGACCGCTACAACCAGCGCCGCAACGACGCCGTCGAAGCCATCGACGAAGCCCTGCTGGCCGAACTGGCCGGCGTGGCAAGCCTGCCCGGCGCCCGCCTGTCGAGCGAGACCGCGGGCGCGATGATCGACCGCCTGTCGATCCTGTCCCTCAAGATCCACCACATGCGTGCCCAGGCGCGCCGCGCCGATGCCAGCGATGCCCATGTGCAGGCCTGTACCGCTAAGCTCGAGCGCCTGATGGCGCAGCGCGACGACCTGCAATCCTGCTTCGACACGCTGCTGCAGGAAGCCCAGAACGGACGCGCCTATTTCAAGCTGTATCGCCAGTTCAAGATGTACAACGATCCCGCGCTCAATCCCTACCTGAACGGACAGGCGCAGGGTCTCGGCAGGGGTGCGCCATGAGCGGCGGCCACGACACCATCGACGTGCTGGTCCCGACCTGCAACCGTCCGGCGGCGCTGGCCGTCACGCTGGCCACGCTCGGCAGCCAGAGCTGGCCGCGGCTGCGCATCGTCGTTTCCGACCAGTCCGAACGCGCCGGCGCCTGCGAGCAGCCCGAGGTGGCCGCCGTGCTGCGCTACCTGCGCGCCACCGGCCGCAGCGTCGACACCTTCCGCCGCCTGCCGCGCCGCGGCATGGCCGAGCAGCGCGCCTTCCTGCTGGCCCAGGCCCGCGCCGCGGTATGCCTGTTCGTCGACGACGACGTCATCCTCGAACCGGACCTGGTGGCGCGCCTGCACGGCGTACTGCGCGCGGAGGGCTGCGGCTTCGTCGGCAGCGCGCTCCACGGCCTGAGCCACCTCGGCCAGCTGCGCCCGGCACAGGAAGCCGTCGAATTCTGGAACGGGCCGGTGCGTCCGGAAACCGTGCGCACGGGGAGCGCGGCCTGGGCACGCCACCACCTGCACAGCGCCGCCAACCTGTTTCACGTGCAGACCCGTCTCGCCACCGGCGAAGTCGTCAACCGGCGCTACAAGGTGGCCTGGGTCGGCGGCTGCGTGATGTTCGACACCGGCATGCTGCGCGCCGCCGGCGGTTTCGACTTCTGGCGCGAGCTGCCGTCCCAGCACTGCGGCGAAGACGTGCTGGCCCAGCAGCGCGTGATGGCGCGCTACGGCGGCTGCGCGATCCTGCCTTCCGGCGCCTATCACATGGAATTGCCGACCACGGTCACGGTGCGCGCGGTGGATGCGCCGTATGTGTTGCCGCTGGAGCCGGACGCGCCCGATCCGATGCAGCAGGATGGCCTGCCCCAGGATGGCCTGCCCCAGGATGGCCTGCTCCAGGATCGCCTGCCGCCGGATGGCCGGCCCCAGGGTCGCCTGCCGCAGGATCGCCTGCCTCAGGGCCGGCGCTCCGGTACGCTCGAGTAAGCGATGGGCCGCAGCTGGCCTCGGCTCGACGGCGTACGCAGGATCGCGGTGCTGCGGCCGAATGCGGTCGGCGATTTCGTGTTCGCGCTGCCGGCGCTGCACGCGCTGAAGCACACCTATCCGGAGGCCGAATTGGTCTTCATCGGCAAGGCATGGCACCGGGCGTTCCTGGCCGGGCGGCCGGGGCCGGTGGACCGCGTAGCCGAGATGCCGGCGCTGCCGGGCGTGGGGACGCCGCCCCATGCATCTGCCGACGCCCACGCCATCGCGCTGTTCATCGAGCGCATGCGCGGCGAACGGTTCGACCTGGCGCTGCAGATGTTCGGCGGCGGCCTGTATTCGAATCCCTTCCTGATGCAATTGGCGGCCCGGCTCACGGTCGGCATGCGCGCGCCCGACGCCCCCACCCTCGACCGCTGGCTGCCGTACCGCGAACCGGTCAACCGCAGGCTGGCCTTGCTGGAAATCGCCGGACTGGCCGGCGCCTGGCCCGGCCCGATGCCGATGCCGGAACTGGCCGTCACCGCCCTCGACCGCGCCAAGGCGGCGCAGGCCTTGCCGCCCCGGGTAGGGGAGCGCCTGGTGATCCTGCAGCCCGGCGCCACCGACCCGCGCCGCTGCTGGTCGCCCGAGCGTTTCGCGGCCCTCGGCGACATGCTGGCTGCCGAAGGCGCGCAGGTGGCCATCAACGGCGCGCCGGCCGAGGCGGCGCTGGTCCGGGCCGTGGCCGGCGCCATGCGCCATCGCGCCGTGGCGCTCAGCGGCACGCCGGAAAGCGGCGGCCTCGACCTGGGCGGGCTGTGCGGCTTGCTGGCGCGGGCGGCGCTGGTGGTGTCGAACGATACCGGCCCGTTGCACCTGGCGCTGGCGCTGGGCGTGCCCAGCGTCGGCATCTTCTGGCTGACCAATCTATTGGAGGGAATGCCGCTGCGGCCATCCGGTTTGTGGGCGGCACTGTCGGTGCGCACGCGCTGTCCGGTGTGCGGGCGGGATAACCTGGCGCAGCGCTGTGCCCACGACGTGAGTTTCGTGGACGAGGTGAGCGTGGACGAGGTGGTTGGCCTGGCACGTGCGGCGCTGGCGGCATCGGCAGCATGAACCGCGCCGCAGGCAGGGGTGAAGGCAGGGCAGGCTGGGGCACAGGCAAAGGTACAGGCACAGGCAGCAGCACAGGCACAGGCAGCAGCACAAGCAGTCGGGCAAGCCGCCTGCGCTTCACCAGTACGGCCACATGCCGACCGTGCGCTGGCGGCTGGGCGCCGTGCCCGCCAGCAGGGCACGCGCATGCTGGAGCACGACGGACGCCCGTTCCGCGCCGGGATCCCAGATGCAGCGGTGGGTATGGCGGTCGAGCGGCGCCCAGCGCGCGATATCGGCCTTGCTGAAGATGACCACGCTTTTGAGTTTCAGGCCGGCGGCGATGTGTGACACGCCGGTGTCGTTGCACAGCAGCAGGCACGCATCGCGCATCAGGGCGGCCATGGCGCCGATCGAGATCGGGGCGGCGGCGTCGACCGGCGTCTGTTGCATGTGCTGCGCGACCTCGGCCGTCAGGTCGGCTTCCTGGGCCGAACCCGTAAGCACGACCTTGAGCCCGAATTCGGACGCCAGGCGGTCGCCCAGTTCGGCGAAGTGGCGTGCTGGCCAGCATTTGTCCCGGTGGCGCGCGCCGGGGTGGATGCAGAGATAGCGGCCCGGTTCCAGGCCGCGGGCGATGCCGCTGGCCGCGAGTTCGTCCTCGTCCTGGCGCGACAGCGGAAATTCCAGCTGCGTGCCGGCCGTCGCCGTGGCGGCCCCGGCGCCGAGTTGTTCGACCAGCAGCAGCAGCCGTTCCGGCTCGGTGCCGGTCTCGGGATACCTGAACAGGGCCGTACGTGCGCGCGCGACCGCGTCGTCGCGGCAAAAGCCCGCCATCGCGCCGGCGCCGAAACCGCTGACGATATCGTTGCTGACCTCGCCGCTGCCGTGCAGCTGGAGCGCCAGGTCGAAGCGGCGCTGGCACAGGCCGGTATAAAACCCGGTGAGTTCCTCGTGCCGCACCGGCTGTTCCGGCAGCAGCGGATGGCCGGGGAAGGCGATGAATTCGTCGACGTACGCCTTGAAGCGATCGGCGAATTGCTGCGCCCACGGCAGGCCGACGAGGGCGATGTGCGCCTGTGGCAACGCCGTGCGCAGGGCGCGCAGGGCCGGCACGGCGCACAGCATGTCGCCCAGCTGCAGGGCGCGGAATACGATGACGGAGGCGGGGTCCAGCCGGTGCAGCAGCGGTCGCCGGGACATGGCGTGCTCCTCAATGCAACAGCGTGTCGAGCACGTTGCGCGTGATCCTTTCCACCCGGCGGTCGCGCGCGTTGCCGAGCACCTGCGCCCAATCGGTGGTGCCGGCCGAGAAGACGGTGCCGCCGGCGGTGTCGCTGCCTGCGCCTTCGCCTTCGCTCCAGCTTTCGTGCCGGAACAGGCCGAGCGTGGCGGCATGCAGGCCCTCTCCGGCCGCAAGGCCTTCGCGCGGCGGCAGTTCCTGCCAGCCGGTATCCAGCGGCGCCACGGCCAGCGGCTGGTAGCCGGGCGGCGTGCCGGTGGCGACAGCGCGGGCTGCCAGCCGCGCACCTTCCATGTCGTCCAGCGCGTCGAGTGGTGCGCCGTCGCATTCGTAGCCGGCCAGCGGCGGCCAGGTTTCGTGGCCGAACGCGTCCCCGCGTGCCAGTCCGGTGCCGGCGAACACCCAGTGACGCGGCTGCTGGACGATGAAGCCGCGTGTCGTGCGCGGCCCGTCCCACCAGCCGCCGCCGTGGCGGTAGCTGACCCCGCCGAGGCCGTCTTCCGGGCGGCCGGCGCCGCTGGCGGGCCACCAGTGGTCGCGCGCGCCCTGCGGTCCGCCCTGGTGGCATACCATCGCCGCGCCGCCGTCGACCAGGTGGATGCGCCACCAGCACAGGTTGGCGCCGAAGAAGGCGAGGTTGCCGCCGCCCGCCGCAAAGGCCTCGACCGCATCGCGCGTGGCTTCGCTCCAGTATTCGTCGTGGCCGCTCGACACCAGCAGGCGCCGCCGCTCCAGCAGGCCGGGATCGGCGTGGAGGTCGAGGTCGGTGCAGAAGTCGGCCGCGTAGCCGGCACGCGCCATCCAGCGGATGAAGCGCGCATCCCAGTGGGCGAAGGACTGGCGCGGCGAGGCGCCATCGTAATGGTCGGGGGCGCCCCAGACGGCGCCGCCGATGCCGCCGCCGGGACGGCGCAGCGAGACGCGCGCGCCCTGCGGATCGGTCGAGCGCGGCGGGCTGGCATAAAAGCAGGCACCGCCGCTGCAGTTGTAGGCGTGGTAGGTGGCCAGCGGCAATTTATACAGCAGCGCCCGGCCGCTGCCGCGCACCACGAACAGGGCGGCGCCGTCGGTGCGCGCCAGGTCGAAGGCGCGCTTGCGGCCTTCTTCCTCGAGGTCGGCGATCACCACGCCGGACGGCCAGCCGGCCGGGATGGCGAATGTATAGGCCGGCCAGGCCCAGTCCTGGTCCGCGGTGCGCGCCTCGGCCCGTACACCGGGCAGCCAGTCCGAACGCTGTAGCAGTTCGGGTCCGTCGGACCAGCGCTGGAAGGCGACCCGGAAGCGCGGGCTGTCGGTGGACACGTGCAAGGTCAGCGTGTCGCCGGGCCACACGCTGGCCGGCCACGGATAGGCGCGGATCATGCGGGCAGCTCCGGCTCGATGCGCTTGGTGACGAGGAAGGGCGGCATGGCAAGCGCGTGCAGCGGCATCTGGCGGAACGAGGCGAGCGCCTCGCGCGGCGTCTCGACGATCGGTTCGTCCTTGCCGTTGAAGGAGGTGTTGAGCAGGATCGGCACGCCGGTGCGCGCCTCGAAGCCGCCCAGCAGGCGGCGCAGCAGCGGATCGCCGTCCGGGCCGACCGTCTGCAGGCGCGCGGTGCCGTCGACGTGGGTGATGGCCGGTACCCGCGCCGCCGTCTGCGGGCGCACCGGCGCCGCGAACTGCATGAAGGGCGACGGGCCGGGCAGGTCGAAATACGCGGATGCACGCTCCTCCAGTACCACCGGCGCCAGCGGCCGGAACCATTCGTGCTGCTTGACGCGCGCATTGATCCAGTCGCGCACGGCGGCGCGGCGCGGGTCGGCCAGGATGCTGCGGTGGCCGAGCGCACGCGGGCCGAACTCGCTCGGTCCCTGCAGCAGGCCGAGTACGCGGTTGTTGCGCAGCAGGTCGAGCATGTGGCTGCTCAGCGCGTCCAGGCCAGGCAGGTAATCGACTTTCACATCGTCGCGGTCGAGCAGGGCGGCCTCGATGTCCTGGCGGCTCGGGGCCGGGCCGAGGTTGTCGTGGGTCCAGCGGAAGGCGGGGCTTTCGTGACACAGTTCGGCCAGGCCGTACATGGCGCAACCCAGCGCCGTGCCGGCATCGCCCGGCGCCGGCGGGATGAAGACCTCGCGGAAGGGCGTTTCGCGCAGCAGCCTTGCGTTGGCCGAGCAGTTCAGCGCGGTGCCGCCGGCAAAGCACAGCCGCGGCAGGCCGGTCTGGGCGTGCAGCCAGCGCGCCACTTCGAGCAGCGCATCCTCGAAGGCGCGCTGCCCAGCCGCCGCCAGGTTGGCGCAGTCGTCGAAGACGGTGCCCGGCTGGCCGTAGCGGAAACGCTCGCGCTCGTGCAGGATGGCGCGCCACGGCGCCGGGATGCTGACCTGGCCGGCGTCGACGTCGAGCGGCGGCAGGCCGAGCGCGCGCGCGTCGCCGTGCGGCGCCAGGCCCATCACCTTGCCTTCGTTGCCTTCGCCGGGGAACATGGTTTGCGTCAACAGGAAATAGAACATGCCGAGACCGACCAGGCGCGCATCGTCGCGGTTCCAGACCTGCTTGTCGAGGCACAGCACGCGTTCGCGGTCGGCGCGGTAGAACGAGGCGACTTCGCGCCAGTCGCCCGGCACGTAGGCGGCGCCGCCCCAGTGCTCGGTCAGCTCGGACACCGGGCTGCCCTGGCCGTCGACGATCATGACGGCGGCGTCGCGGCATGGCGAAGGGTGGAACGCGCTGTAGACGTGCGCCAGGTGGTGCGAGATGCGCGCGCGCCGGCAGTCGGGCGCGAGGCGCAGGCTGGCGGTGAGCTCGTCTTCGTACAGCGCCAGGTTGCCGGCTTCCAGGTCCGACGAAAAGCATTCGACCACGACGTCGATCGGGCGCTCGGGCCAGGGCAGGCGCGGGCCGTAGTGGTCGCGGAAATCACCGACCTTGCCCCAGTGGTGCTTGCGCCGCGTGAGGCGTTCTTTCTGGATCGCCCACAGCAGGCGCGATCCCTGCATCAGGCAGACGCTGGCATCCTGCGTCCGGTTGATGCCAAGCACGACGGGCGCCTCGTTCATCGCTCTCTCCTGGTGGGGGCTCATGCGGATAGTCGTATGGTCCAGCAAAGTCTTTGAACACAGCGGACGATTTTAGTTCGGCGTATCATCAGGCCAATGATCAATGGATAGTTAGCCGATTTCCCATGCTGCACACGCCCGCTTCCTTCACGCCCCTGATGACTCCCCGTTCCAGCCCGGATGCCCTGTCGTTCATTTTTCACGGCGGCCGCCTGCTGGTGCGCGAAGCCGACCTGGCCCTGCCGGATGCGGCGGCCGTGACCAGCCTGCGCCTCGATCCGCAGCGCCTGCAGCCGGTCGGCCTGCTGGACCAGCGTTATTGCCAGGCCGGCTGGGTCGACGACGAGGCGCTGGCGCCGAGCGGCTATGGCTGGCGCGGCCTGCGCTCGCTGTTCGGCGAGCTCGACGAAGGCTTGCTGGGCGTGGCGATGCGCGCGGTGCAGATCGCCGAATGGGCGCGCACGCACCGCTTCTGCGGTGCCTGCGGCAGCGGCACCGCGCTGGCAGGCGGCGAGCGCTGCTTCAAGTGCGTGAACTGCGGCCACATGGCCTATCCGCGCATCTCGCCGGCGATGATGGTGTTGATCCGCAAGGAAGACAAGGTGTTGCTGGCCCTGCATGCGCAGTCGGCCGTCCAGCGCTTCGTGCCGCTGGCCGGCTTCCTGGAAGCCGGCGAGACGATCGAGGAAGCGGTGCACCGCGAGGTGTTCGAGGAAGTCGGCCTGCGCGTGCACAATCTGACATACTTCGGCAGCCAGTCATGGCCGTTCCCGCATTCGCTGATGATCGCCTTTACCGCCGATTATCTCGACGGCGAGATCAAGACCGATCCCAACGAAATACTGGAAGCGCGCTGGTTCGGCCCCGGCGACGCATGGCCGGAGCGCGTGCCGCATGTTTCGATTTCCAGCATCCTGGTGGATACTTACCGACCGAAGACGGACTAGGGCAGGCGTGCCGGTGACGGCGTGGCCGCGATCCGGCCTTCCAGCCGCAGCCCGGGCGGGATCTCTTCCGGCTTGTTGCCGGTATTGCGCATGCGTACCAGGCGCTGCATCAGGTCGAACCAGAACGGCGCCCCGAACAGCGTGGTCGAGGCGGTCAGCAGCCAGCCCGACACCTGCAGCGCAAAGTCGGCGTTCATCTGCGGCGGGAAGCTGCGCCAGCCGATCGGCAGCGTCATCAGGGCATCGACCAGCGCCGGATCGATCGCATCCGGCACGTCCTGCAGATGCGCCACCAGCGCCGGCTGCTGCCACAGCGTGCGGAACAGGTGGATGCTGTCGATGTTGAACAGGATCGCCAGCAGCAGCGATAGCAGGAACGAGATCAGCAACTGGCGCCGTTTATAGGTGCCGGACATGCGCGCCATCGCATTGTCGAACCAGCCGGCCAGCATGTCCTGGAACTGCTGCAGGTCGCGGGCCCGGTTGTACATGCCCTGCAGCGCGCTGCGCAGCTGCGGGTCGGGGATGGTGTCGATGGCACCGCGCAAGGCCAGGAAGTCGACCGGCGCCTTCCACAGGCTGTCGACCAGGGCAATCGCAAAATGCGCGGGTTCGATGTACGATGGTTTGGTGCGCAGCGACGCTTCGTCCTGCGCCGTGCCGTCGGTGTGCGGATTGACCAGCGGATGGGCGTACACGGCGCGCGCCAAGCCGTCGAAACGCGGGTCGTTGAGCATGCTCTTGACGCCGGCCAGCAAGGTAGTGGCGCGCAGCCGGCACAGCGCCGCCAGCGCTTCCTGCAGGGTGCTCACGATGAGGGCGACCGTGGCGTAGCAAAACGTCAGGCCGACCGCGACTTCCAGGACAGTGCTGCCGAGCATGTTTGTCTCCCGAGCGGTGATAAGGACGTCAACAACGCTAGCGCATCGCTACAACAGATGCGCCCGGTTTGGTCAAGAGTCGGCCTGGGGCCTGTAGGTCCACGGCATTTTCTATATACTCTCGGCAGTTTTATCTACACATATTTAGGGACCACCATGTCTGACAAAGAACTCTTCACCGAAAACGACTGGCGCCGCATGTTGGCCAGCATCGGCGAAGATCCCGATCGTCCGGGCTTGCACGAGACGCCGGCGCGCGTCGCCAAGGCCTGGAAACACTGGACTTCCGGCTACGACCAGGATCCGGTCGCCATCCTGAAAGCCTTCGAAGACGGCGCCGAGCAATACAATGAATTGATCGTGGTACGCGGCATCCCGGTCTACAGCCATTGCGAACACCACCTGGCGCCGTTCTTCGGCAAGGCCACCGTCGGCTATCTGCCGAACGGCAAGATCGTCGGGCTGTCGAAGCTGACCCGCCTGGTCGACGTGTTTTCCAAGCGTCTGCAGGTGCAGGAACGCCTGACCGTGCAGATCGCGAATACGCTGATGGAAGTGCTGGAACCGAAAGCCGTCGGCGTGGTCATCAAGTGCCGTCACATGTGCATGGAAAGCCGCGGCATCCGTACCCCGGGCGAGGAAACCATCACCTCGGCCATGCTGGGCGAACTGCAGCCGAACCTGGCGCTGCGCACCGAGTTCCTGGCGCTGGCCCGCGACTAAGCGCGCGTCCAACCACAGCGCGATCAGCGCTTTCCACGGGGCGGCACGCACGCCGCCCTGTCGTTTCTCCCTCACTTTCCTGTATGCACCGCGAGTGCGCACGGCACTGCACGCCTGCACCAGCGTGGTACACAGGGATACGGAACGCATGCTACACTCGTATTGACGAAGTTTAAAAGTCAACACGGTGGGTTCCCATCCAGCGTCAATCGGGAACCTGTTCCGGATCGAGCGTTCCAAGTCATTTTGAGGCGAGCGACATGTCCAGGCCAATATTCCCGAGCGATGTACCGCGTGAGCAGTTCGACCAGGTGCGCGAGATGCTAGAGGCGGCGCGCCGCAAGACCCGTCCGCGCAAGCACGACCTGTACGACGTATTTTGTGCCGTCCTGTATTTCCTCCACACCGGCAGCGCCTGGCGCAGCATGCCGCCCGACTTTCCGCCCTGGCGTACCGTGCACGAATATTTCACGCAATGGACTATGCTGCGCGAGGGCGACCGCACCCTGCTCGAGCAGGCGCTCGACCGTCTCGGACGCAGCGCCGAAATCACGCGGCTGCGCCAGTTGACCGGACAACGCTAGCCAAAGGAACATTGACAGAAGATGCACACCACCGGACTGGGACAACACGGCCCGCGCGTCTCGCGCCTCGGCCTGGGCTGCATGGGCATGTCGGACCTGTACGGTCCGGCGGACCGTGAAGAAAGCATCGCCACCCTGCGCGCCGCGCTCGATGCCGGCATCACGCTGCTGGACACCGGCGATTTCTATGGCATGGGCCATAACGAGATGCTGATCCGCGATGCGCTGGCCGGCCGCCCGCGCGAGAACGTGCAGATCAGCGTCAAGTTCGGCGCCCTGCGCGGGCCGGACGGGTCCTGGAACGGCTACGACTGCCGCCCCAAAGCGGTGCGCAACTTCGTCGCCTACACCCTCAAGCGCCTGGGCACCGACTACATCGACATCTACCGCCCGGCGCGCCTCGATCCCGACGTGCCGATCGAAGAGACGGTGGGCGCGATCGCCGACCTGATCAAGGCCGGCTACGTGCGCCACATCGGCCTGTCCGAAGTCGGCGCCGACACGCTGCAGCGCGCCAGCAGCGTGCACCCGATCAGCGACCTGCAGATCGAATATTCCATCATCTCGCGCGGCATCGAAGCGGCGATCCTGCCGACCGCGCGCCGGCTCGGCATCGGCATCACCGCCTACGGCGTGCTGTCGCGCGGCCTGATCAGCGGGCACTGGAGCCGCGCGCGCGGCGGCGATAAGGATTTCCGCAGCCTGGCCAGCCCGCGCTTCCAGGGCGACAACCTGGATGCCAACCTGGCCCTGGTCGAGCGCATGCGCGCGCTGGCGCTGGACCTGGACGTGACCGTGGCCCAGCTGGCGATCGCCTGGGTGGCGGCGCAGGGCGCCGATGTGGTGCCGCTGGTCGGCGCACGCAGCCGCGACCGCCTGCGGGAAGCGCTGGGCGCGGCCGACCTGGTGCTCAAGCCCGAGGACCTGGCGCGCCTGGAAGCCATCGTGCCGCTGAACGCGGCTGCGGGCGAGCGTTACAACGCCGCACAGATGGCGCACCTGGACAGCGAAATGGGCTGAGGCAGGTTAAACTTACGGCTGAGTTCGCTCTTTCGGGCGGACAGACGGGCGTCTATAACGAAGTGATGCTCTTACTGTAAAGGCACACTTCCATTATGCTCGAACACCTGAACCTGTCGTGGTTTTCCCTGCTGAACGCGGACGCCGGCCTGCATGGCTGGCGCCTCCACCTCGGCATATTCGCTGCCCAATACCTGATTTTGGTGGTGCCGTTCGGCCTCGCCGCCCTGTGGATGGGCGGCGAGGCGCAGCAACGCCAAGCGGCGGTGCGCGCATTGGCCGCCACGCTCTGCGCGCTGACGCTCAACGTGCTCATCGGCCTGCTGTGGTACCACGACAGGCCCTTTGCCGAGCATATCGGCCACAACTTCCTGGCGCATGCGGCCAACAGTTCCTTCCCTAGCGACCACGCCACGATCATGTTCACGGTGGCGCTGGTATGGGCCAGTGCCCGCGCGCCGGCCGTGCGCCGCCTTGGTCTGGCCATGCTGCCGCTGGCGCTGGCCGTGGCCTGGGCGCGGGTCTTCCTCGGCGTGCATTGGCCGCTCGACATGGTGGGAGGCCTTGCGATGGGGATCGCCATGGCCCTGCTGTTCCATACCGCGGCCGTGACGGGACTGTGCGCGGCGCTGACGGAAGCGATGGCAACGCAGTACCGGCGCCTGCTGGCGCGGCCGATCGCGCGCGGCTGGCTGCGTCCTTAAGCGGCTTCTGTTATCAGGC
>JAKOOD010000538.1 GCA_022701635.1 Burkholderiaceae bacterium
TTTGGCCTGACGACGCATGAAAAGTTGCCGTGTCACAATTCCGTTATCTTATCCGAATTCAGTAAATACCGCATTATTGGTTGCGGGTAAGCAACGAAATTTCGGAAATCGGGGACTTGCGGTGCGGGGCATGCGTCATAGATGACGTTAAAATGCCAGGTTGTTTCCCTTCGACAGGACCGTCATGCCCTACCGCCACGCCGCCCACGCCGTGATCCGCGCCCTCGCCTGCTCGCTGCTGCTCGGCGGGCTGGCGCAGGCGGCCGGGGTACGGCCGGTCCTGCTCGGCATCGACGGCGAATTCGGCCTCGACAACAGCACGTCGGCGCAGGCGGTGGAACTCGGCATGCGCGCCGCAGTCCAGGAAATCAATGCGGCGGGCGGCGTGCTGCACGGCCGCCCCCTGCAAGTCGTCGTCAGGGACCACCGCTCGATTCCGGCGCGCGGCATCCGCAACATCCAGGAATTCGCGAAGCTGCCGGACCTGGTGGCGGTGTTCGGCGGGCGTTTCAGTCCGGTCGTGATCGAGGAGTTGCCGACCCTGAAGGCGGCGCGGGTACCGTTCATGGCCGCGTGGTCGTCGGCCGACAGCATCGTCGACAACGGGATGCAACCCAACTATGTTTACCGGCTGTCGCTGCGCGATTCGCTGGCCATGCCGGCGCTGCTGGCGGCGGCCAAGCGGCGCAGGCTGGCGCGCGTCGGCCTCCTGATGACCAACACCTCCTGGGGCCGCAGCAATGCCGCCGCGGCCGCGCGCGCGCTGCCGAAACTGCCCGGCACGAAAATCGTCGGCACCTCCTGGTACAACTGGCGCGACACCTCCCTGGTCGCCAAATACAGCCAGCTGCGCGCGGCCGGCGCCCAGGCCATCGTGCTGGTCGCCAACGACGACGAGGCCGCGGTGCTGGTGCGCGAAGTCGCGGCGCTGCCCAAGGCCGAGCGCCTGCCGATCCTGAGCCATTGGGGCGTGACCGGCGGCGAATTCACCGCCCAGGCCGGGCCGGCGCTGCAGCAGGTCGACTTTTCCGTGATCCAGACCTTCAGCTTCTTCAAGGCCGACCCGGCGCGGGTAAAACGCTTCCTGGCCAGCGCGGCCACGGTGTCGAACGTCAAGCGCATCGAAGACATCCAGGGCCCGGTCGGCGTCGCCCACGCCTACGACCTGACCCACATCCTGGCGCGCGCGATCGACCTGGCCGGCAGCACCGACCGCCGCGCCGTGCGCGACGCGCTGGAACGGGTCGGCAGCCATCGCGGCCTGGTCAAGGATTACGCGCCGCCGTTCACGCCGGCGCGCCACGAAGCGCTGGGACAGGAACAGCTCCTGATGGCACGCTATCGCGCCGACGGCGTGCTGGTACCGGCGCAGGATTGAGCATGCTGCGCCAATTCCAAAAAACCCCGGCGGCCACGCGCGCCGCGCCGCCGGCCAGCCTGTCGCGCCGCTTCGCGATCGCGGCCGCGATCCTGACCGCGTTCGCGGTACTCCTGATCTCGATCGTCTCGTTCTGGCTGATCGACCGCCAGCGCGAGCAGGCCAATGCGCTGCTGCAGAAGCGCGAAGTCGCCTTCCACGCCACCACCGTCGGCACCAACCTGGCTGCGCTGGCCACGCGCCTGGCCGACGTGGCCAACAGCCCGATCCTGGCCAATGCGCTGGTCGACAGCGCCGGCAAGGAAACCTACCTGCGGCCTTATCTGCATGGGCTACGCCAGATCAACGGCATCCCGCTGCAGCTGATGTTCACCGACTTCGAGGGCGCCGCCATCGCCGACAACGGCGCCGCCAGCTTCAGCGCGGACGACGTCGCCTGGCTGCGCCAGCGCATCGACAGCGGCGACGAGCGCGCCGCGCTGCGCGCCGGCCCGCAGGGCCAGGAACTGATCGGCGTAAACCTGCTGCGCTACTCGCGCACCCGCACGCCGGAGGGCGCGCTGGTCTATAAAGTGCGCCTGGCCGACCTGAAACCGGTGCAGTGGGCGGCGTTCCGCCACCTCGGCGCCGCCGGCCACGCGCACGAGATCGACGCCGTCGTGCCGCTGCCGGCCAGCCTGCGCCACCTCGGCCTGGTGCTGCACGAAGACGAACGGCGGCTGGCGGCCCCGATGGTGGTGCCGGGGCCGCAGTACCTGGCGATCCTGGCCATCACGGCGCTGCTGGCGCTGGTGGTGTTCCTGCTGGCGTCGCGCCTGGCGCACGGCCTGACCGGCGACCTGCGCCGCCTCGAAGCCTTCTCCGGCAGCCTGGGCGACGGCGACGGCATCGATGGCGGCAATGCGCAACGCGCACCGCTGGCCGGCAGCCGCGAAGTGGTCAGCCTGGCCGGCGCCATCAACCGCATGCTGGACCGCCTGTACGAACAGCATGCGCGCCTGGAAGCCGAGCGGCGCCGCTTCCTGCAGCTGTCCAACAACATCCCGCAGCTGGTGTGGATGGCCGATGCGGACGGCACCATCACCTGGTTCAACCAGCGCTGGTACGAATTCACCGGCGCCGCCCCCGGCACGCTGGCGCCGCACGACTGGCGCGCGTTCCACGATCCGGCGATCCTGCCGCAGGTGGCGCAGCGCTGGAAAGAAGCGCTGGCCACCGGCAGCACGGCGCAGATGACCTTCCCGCTGCGCGGCGCCGACGGCGCATACCGCAGCATCTTCGCCTCGGTGGCGCCGCTGCGCGATGCCGGCGGCCGGATCGTCCAGTGGTTCGGCACCGGTACCGACGTGAGCGAACTGGAACGCGCCGAGAGCGCGCTGCGCTACAGCGAGGACCGCCTGCGCCAGGGCCTGGTGGCGGCCCACATGGCGGTGTGGGAACGCGACCCAGGCACCGGCGCCGTGAGTTTCTCGGCCAACCTGCACAGCGTGTTCGGCAAGGACTGGCAAAACGTCAGCGAAGTGTGGGAGCTGTACCACCCGGACGATCGCCAGATGGTCCTCGATTGCCACGCCCAGGTGATGCGCGACGGCGGCAGCTACCACCTCACGCCGCGCATCCTGCGCGCCGATGACGGCAGCGTCGCCTGGATCGACCTGCGCGGCCATCTCGGCCCCGGCATCGACGGACGCACCGTGGTGCATGCGGTGGCGATCGACATCACCGAGCGCAAGCGCGCCGAGGAAGCGCTGCGCCTGGCCGACCGCCGCAAGGACGAGTTCCTGGCGATGCTGGCGCACGAACTGCGCAACCCGCTGGCGCCGATCGCCAGCGCCGCCGACATGCTGCGCATCGCCTACGCCAACGAAGCGCGCATCAAGCAGATCAGCGAGATCGTCGCGCGCCAGGTGGCCCACATGCGCCACCTGGTCGACGACCTGCTGGACGTGTCGCGCGTGACGCGCGGCCTGGTCACGGTCGCGCGCAAGCCACTCGACCTGGGACGGGTGCTGAACGAGGCGGTCGAGCAGTCGCGGCCGCTGGTCGACGCGCGCCGCCACGTCCTGTCGGTCGAGCCGGCATCCGGCCCCTTGACGGTCGACGGCGACCACACGCGCCTGGTGCAGGTAGTGGCCAACCTGGTGACCAACGCCGCCAAGTACACGCCGGAAGGCGGCCACATCGACATTACCCTGGCGGCCCGGGATGGCGAGGCGGTCTTGAGCGTGCACGACAACGGCAGCGGCATCGCCCCCGACCTGTTGCCGGTGGTGTTCGACCTGTTCACCCAGGGCACGCGCACCCTCGACCGCGCCCAGGGCGGCCTCGGCCTCGGCCTGGCGCTGGTCCGCAAGCTGGTCGAACTGCACGGCGGCACCGTCAGCGCGGCCAGCCCCGGACCCGGCCAGGGCAGCACCTTCACCGTCAAGCTGCCCCTGCTCCCCGCCTGACCTCCCTCAAACCGGGGTCAGAGCACTTTTTTTGGCAAAATTCCGTAAGCAATTGCCAAATTCGGGCTCTGCCCCCCGGTTTGCTCTGACCCCGGTTTGCGAAAAAAGTGCTCTGACCCCGGTTTACGTTTACGCAAAGTGGTTGCGGCGCGGCATTGCTTTTGACCGCAGGCGGGATTCATTGGAACATGGCACCCACACTAACGAATCCATGATCCCATGTCTCCCGAGCTCGGCCTGGTCTGCATCACCGTATCCAAGGACATCCGCTACCGCACCGTCACCCGCAAGCGCCTGCTCGAGCAGTCGGATGCCGGCCAGCGCAAGATCCTGGACGAGATCTACCGCGACAACATCCAGACCCTGGACGGCGCCCTGAATTACTGCCAGCGCGAAGGCATCCGCCTGTACCGCATGCCGTCCTCGCTATTCCCCTTCTTCGACGAGGACATCGGCCGCGAAGTGATGCAGCCGCTGGCCCCCGCACTGGCGCGCACCGGCGCGCGCGCGACGCAACTGGGCCTGCGCCTGGTGATGCACCCGGACCAGTTCGTGGTGCTCAGCTCCGACTCGCCCGATGTGGTGGCCAACAGCATCAAGATCCTGCGGATGCATGCCGACATCATGGAATTGCTGCAGCAGCCGCGCTCGCCCTGGGCGCTGCTCGAGATCCACGGCGGCAAGGCCAACCGCAGCGACGAACTGGTGGCGCGCATTCGCGACCTGCCGGATCCGATCCGCCTGCGCCTGTGCCTGGAGAACGACGAATACAGCTACGGCGCCCTCGACATCCACGACGTCTGCGTGAGGAGCGGCGTGCCGATGATCTTCGACTCCCACCACCACATCGTGCACGACAAGCTGTCCAGCTACGACGACCCGAGCGTGGCCGCGATGCTGGCCAGGGCGCGGGAAACCTGGGCCGAGCCGGCCCACCAGGTGGTCCACATCTCGAATGGCCGCGAGGATTTCAACGACCGCCAGCACGCCGACCTGATCGCGACCATGCCGGCCTCGTACGCCGGGGCGCCCTGGATCGAGATCGAGGCCAAGCTGAAGGAAGAGGCGATCGCCGGCCTGCGCGACTGGAAAGCGGTGCAGGCCGGGCAGGCGGCGGTGGTCGGATGAGGTGATACGTCGTTGCGGACTACCGGTTGACGGCCGCCATCTGCGCTTCCGGATAGCGCGTCCCGGCCGCCGCGCCGCGCGGGAAGATCGCTTCCAGTTCGGTCAGCTGCGACGGTCCGATATCCAGGTCGACCGCCTCCACGTTCTGTTCCAGGTACTTGCGGCGCTTGGTGCCCGGGATCGGCACGATGTCCGGCCCCTGCGCCAGTACCCAGGCCAGCGCCAGCTGGCCCGGCGTGCAGCCGGCTTCATGTGCCAGCTCGCGTACCTTGTCGACCAGCGCGATGTCCCTGGCAAAATTCTCGCCCTGGAAGCGCGGGCTGTTGCGGCGGTAGTCGTCCGGCGCGAAATCTTCCGGCGTGCGGATCTCGCCGGTGAGGAAGCCGCGTCCCAGCGGGCTGTAAGGCACGAAGCCGATGCCATGGCGGCGGCAGGCATCCAGCACGCCCTCCTCCGGATCGCGTGTCCACAGTGAATACTCGCTTTGCAGCGCCGTCACCGGATGCACTTTCACGGCGCGGTCGATGGTCTCGACGGAGGCTTCCGACAGCCCGATGTAACGGATCTTGCCGGCGCGGACCAGGTCGGCCAGCGCGCCCATGGTGTCTTCGATCGGCGTGTCGGGGTCGACCCGGTGCTGGTAATACAGGTCGATGGCGTCGATGCCGAGGCGCCTCAAGCTGCCCTCGACCGCCTGGCGGATGTAGTCCGGACTGCCGTTGACGCGGTAGTCGGTGGGGTTCTGCGGCGTGCGCATGACGCCGAACTTGGTGGCGATGACCAGGCCCTCGCGGCGCCCGCGGATCGCCTTGCCCAGCAGTTCCTCGTTGGTGTGCGGCCCATACATGTCGGCGCTGTCGAACAGCGTCACCCCGAGGTCGATGGCGCGCTGGATGGTGGCGATCGATTCCTGGTCGTCGCGGTTGGCGTAAAAATCGCTCATGCCCATGCAGCCCAGGCCGATGCTCGAGACCTGTAATCCGGTATTGCCCAACTGGCGCGTCTTCATTTGACTGACTCCGTGTTTGATAACGTGACGCCCACCATACGTGACCCTGTCCGGATACGGCACACGGCTCACGCTGCAATGCACCATTCAGGTGCGGCATACCCGCCATCAGGAATCGTAATTTGGCATGCGGGTGCTTGAGGCGCAGAATAAAACGGTCGTTCCCAAACGTACGCAGGCTAGGTCAGTCCTGCCGCAGAATGGAGCGACCGACCGTATGAAGAAGCAAAAGCGATGAACCATTCCTGCCTGCCCGATCCGATCTTCCTCCCGTATGCACCACCGCGGCGGGCCAGCGCATGATCGTCCGCGACCGCCCCACCGGCCTGCGCCTGTTCCTGGTGATGCGCGGCTCGATCCTGCCGAGTATCTGGAAGAGCCTCAGCTTCACCACCCTGCTGGCGATCGCCGTCACCCTGCTTGATGGCCGCATCGACGGCGTCAAGATCACGGTCAGCGCCATCCCGTTCACGCTGATGGGATTGCCGCTGGCGATCTTCCTCGGGTTCCGCAACAACGCCGCCTACGACCGCTTCTGGGAAGGCCGCAAGCAGTGGGGCGAACTGGTCTTGCGCAGTCGTACGCTGGCGCGCCAGTGCCTGTCGCTGGTTGGTGCGGATGCGGGCGCGGACGACGGTGACGTGCTGCGAGAACGCATGCTGCGGCGTACCGTCGCCTATGCCCACGCCCTGCGCCACCACTTGCGCAGGACCGATCCCGCGGCCGACGTCGCGCCCTGGCTGGCGCAGGACGAATGGGAACGCATCCGCAGCCTGCCCAACCTGCCGCATGCGCTGATGCTGGCGATGGGCGCCGACCTGGCGCTGTGCCTGCGCGAGCGCCGCCTCGACCCGATGCTGGCGGCGCCGATCGACGCCACGCTGTCGAGCATGACCGGCGTGGCCGCTGCCTGCGAACGCATCCGCGGCACGCCGATCCCGTTTTCGTACACGCTGCTGCTGCACCGCACCGCCCACCTGTACTGCATGTTCCTGCCTTTCGGCCTGGTCGACACCATCGGCTACCTGACGCCGCTGGTGGCCGCCATCGTCGCCTACACCTTCTTCGGCCTGGACGCCCTCGGCGACGAGATCGAGGAACCGTTCGGCCACGCCGACAACGACCTGCCGCTCGACGCCATCTGCCGCACGATCGAGATCGACCTGCGCACGGCGCTGGGCGAGCGGGACTTGCCCCCACAGCTGCTGCCAATTAATTACCGGCTGAGCTGATTTCAAAAGAGCAGAGAGATGAAAACGGAATACCTGGATCGCATCCGCTGCGCGCAACTGCGCAAGCGCGTCACCAGCGCCCAAGAGGCCGCCACCTGGATCAAGGACGGCATGACCGTCGGCATGAGCGGCTTTACCCGCGCCGGCGACGTCAAGCTGGTGCCGGCCGCGCTGGCCGAACGCGCCCAGCTGGAGCCGCTGAAGATCACGCTGCTGACAGGCGCCTCGCTCGGCAACGACACCGACAAGCGGCTCACCGAAGCCGGCGCGCTGGCGCGGCGCATGCCGTTCCAGGTCGACCCGGTGCTGCGCGCCGCGATCAACCGCGGCGAGGTGATGTACATCGACCAGCACCTGTCGGAAACCGTCGAACAGCTGCGCAGCCGCCACATCGCGCCGGTCGACGTCGCCGTGGTCGAGGCGGTGGCGATCACCGAAACCGGCGCCATCATCCCGACCACCTCGGTCGGCAACAGCGCCAGCTTCGCGATCCTGGCCGACAAGGTCATCGTCGAGATCAACCTGGCACAGCCGACCGGCCTGGAAGGCCTGCACGACGTCTGGATTCCGAAAAAACGCCCGATGCGCGAGCCGATCCCGATCATGTCGGTCGAGCAGCGCGTGGGCACCACCGCGATCGAGATCGCGCCCGAGAAGATCGTCGCGATCGTGATCTCGGACCAGCCGGACAGCACCTCCTCGGTGCTGCCGCCGGATCTTGAAACCGCCGCCATCGCCGGCCACCTGGTGCGCTTTTTCGAAGACGAGATCCTGGCCGGGCGCCTGACCAACAGCCTGCTGCCGCTGCAGGCCGGCATCGGCACCATCGCCAACGCGGTGCTGGCCGGCTTCGTCGACAGTCCCTTCCACGGCCTCACCATGTATTCCGAGGTGCTGCAGGACTCGACCTTCGACCTGTTCGACTCGGGCAAGCTCGATTTCGCGTCCGGTTCCTCGATCACGCTGTCGCCCGAGAAGAGCGCACAGGTGTTCCGCGGCTTCGAGCATTACCGAGAGCGCCTGGTGCTGCGTCCGCAGGAAGTCTCGAACCACCCGGAAGTGATCCGCCGCCTCGGCATCATCGCGATCAATACCGCGCTCGAAGCCGACATCTACGGCAACATCAACTCGACCCACGTGAGCGGCACCCACATGATGAACGGCATCGGCGGCTCGGGCGACTTCGCGCGCAACGCCTACCTGTCGATCTTCGCGACCAAGGCCACCGCCAAGGGCGGCAAGATCTCGTCGATCGTGCCGATGGTGTCGCACGTGGATCATACGGAACACGACGTCGACATCATCGTCACCGAATACGGCCTGGCCGACTTGCGCGGGCTGGCACCGCGCGAGCGCGCCGACGTGATCATCCAACAGTGCGTGGCCGAGCCGTATCGCAGCATGCTGCGCGATTACCTGGCGGAAGCGAAGCTGCGCGGCGGCCAGACGCCGCATGTGCTGGAGAAGGCGTTTGCGTGGCATGCGCGGTATCGCGAGACCGGGTCGATGCTGGAACCGTCAGGCGCATCCGCACCCCGGTAAGCCCCTGCCCCTATGCCACGCTGCCAGTGCGGCACATGGAAATGACAACACCAGCCCGCAGGCTGGTGTCATGTTTTTGATTGTGGCCTGTCAGGCGCCAATGGCGCAGGACAGGCCAGGCTTACGCTGCGGATCAGTAGCCGCGGCTGCCGGTACCGGCGCCGCCGCTGGTGGTGCTGGCGCCGGTGCTGCCGGTGCCGCTGGCGCCGCTACCCGAGCTGCCGCTGCCCATCGAACCGCTGGAACCCGACGCGCCCACGCCCGAGGTGCCGCCGGAGCCGGTGCTACCGCCCAGGCCGCTCGAGCCCGATGCGCCCGTCGAACCGGTGCCGCCGGTGCCCATCGAATCGCTCGAGCCGGAGGTGCCGCCCGAACCGGTCACGCCGGTGCCCGACGAACCCGACCCGGTCGAGCCGCTGGAACCGCTGGAGCCACTCGAACCGCCGCTGGAACCGCCGCTGGAACCGCTTGAACCGGTGCCCATCGAGCCGCTGGAACCCGAACCGCTGTTCGTGCCGCTGCCGCCGCTGGAGTTGCTCGAGCCGCTGGTACCCATGCTGCCGCTACCGGAGGTGCCGCCGCTTTGCGAACCACTGCTGCTGGAGCCGCTGGAACCCGAGCTGCCGCTCGAACCATGCTTTTTCGACGAATGTTTCTTTTTACTGGAGCTGCTCGACGAGCCGCCCGAGCTTTGATCCTGCGAGCTCGCGCTGCTGCCGCCACTGGTGGACGTGCTGCCGCTCGTCTGCGCCTGGGCATTGATGGCGCCGCACATTGCCACGGCGACGGACGCACCCAACAGGCCTTTCAGTAACTTATTCATTTTCATGTCGTTCTCCTAATCGATTTTATGGGGCAGAAAGCTCAACAATATCAAGAAGATAAATTGAGGAAGCGAAGTGTAAGACGACATCTGCAAAGGGTGCGCGCGTTAGCCGGCAGGCAATTTCATTCATCGACTTTCAGTTGTAAAATCGACATGAAAGCGTCCCATTTCTCCATTTTTGGCCACGCCGCACGCGAATAAATCGATCGGCGTATGATGATCGACATGATTCCATTCTCCATACTCGACCTCGCCCCGATCACGGAAGGCAGCACCGCCGCCGACTCGTTCCGCAACTCGCTCGACCTTGCCCAGCATGGCGAACGGTGGGGCTACAACCGCTTCTGGCTGGCCGAACACCACGGCATGCCGGGCATCGCCAGTGCGGCGACGGCAGTGCTGATGAGCCATGTGGCGAACGGCACCTCGACCATCCGCATCGGCGCCGGCGGCATCATGTTGCCGAACCATTCTCCGCTCGTGATCGCCGAACAGTTCGGCACGCTGGCGTCGCTGTTTCCCGGCCGTATCGACCTCGGCCTCGGCCGCGCGCCCGGCTCCGACCACACCACCGCGCGCGCCCTGCGCCGCAACCTGGCGTCGGATGCCGACGAGTTTCCGCAGGACGTGGTCGAACTGATGGATTACTTTGCCGGCTCGTCGCGCCGCCAGGTGCGCGCGGTGCCGGGCGCCGGCCTCGAGGTACCGGTCTGGATCCTCGGCTCCAGCCTGTTCGGCGCCCAGCTCGCCGCCGCGCTCGGCCTGCCCTACGCCTTCGCGTCGCACTTCGCGCCGCAGATGATGATGCAGGCGATCGAGATCTACCGCGCCACCTTCCGCCCGTCGGCCCAGCTCGACAAGCCGTACGTGATGCTCGGCTTTAACGTGTTCGCCGCCGACACCGATGCCGAAGCCCACTTGCGCGCGACCTCGATGCAGCAAGCCTTCGTCAACCTGCGCACCGGCAACCCGACCAAGCTGAAGCCGCCGGTCGAAGGCTATCTCGACCTGCTCGGCCCGGCGGAACGCGGCATGCTCGATTCGGTACTGTCGTGCACGGCAATCGGCTCGCCGGCCACCGTCGCCCACCAGTTGAAGGCCTTCATCGAGCGCACCGGCGCCGACGAGTTGATGATCACCTCGCAGATCTTCGACCACAAGGCGCGCCTGCATTCGTACGAGATCACCGCCGACATCCATCGCGGCAGCTGAGTCCGCTATATTGTTTGAATTGTTTTTATCGTGGGGTGCCGCACATTCAAGTGCCGCACCCTACATTACTCTAAGGTCATCGCGCGGCATTCGCGCCGCCGCATGAACAGGAGAAACAACATGAACACCAAACTCGTCCTTGCATCCGTCATCGTTTCGCTGCCGCTGGCATTCGCCTCGAGCGGCGCTGCCGCCAAGCCGGGCTGCCTGAAAGGCGCCGCCGTGGGCGCGGTCGGCGGTCACTTCCTCGGCAAGCACCACCTGCTGGGCGCAGCCGCCGGTTGCGCCGTGGGCCACCACATGGGCAAGAAGCAGGAACGCCAACAGCAGCAGGCACAGGCGCAAGCCAATGCCCAGGCCCAGGCTCAGGCCAATGCGCAGGCCCAGGCTGCGCGTAATCAGCAGGCCAACGGCCGCCGATAAGACCGCTGTCGTACGAACCATCGCCCCTGCGAAGGCAGGAGCCCGAGCTGCATGCGCCAAGGTGATGCAACCAACTTGGGCCCCTGCTTTCGCAGGGGCGACGTGCAAGGTTCACGCAACAATCGAGACGCGATGATTCAAGCGTCGCCCGTCCCCGCTTGCAGCGCATCGATCACCTCGCGCATCGAGCGCACCTTCCCCATCGTCCTGAACGCGTTTTCGCACGCGAAATTGTGTGCTTCCGCCTGCATGCTGCTCATCGCATCCTCCACGAACACCAGCGCATAACCGCGGTCGAACGCCGCGCGCGCAGTCGACTCCACGCCGTAATTGGTGGCGATCCCGCCGAGGATAATGGTCTTGATGTTGCGCCGGCGCAGCAGCTGGTCCAGCTCGGTCCCGTAGAACGCGCCCCACTGGCGCTTGGTCACCACATGGTCGGTGGCCTGGACCTGGGCTTCGGGCGCGAAGTAGAGCGCGTCCGGCGGCGGAGCGGGGGTGCCGGACTCCGTCATCGGCGCATCCGCGGGCAGCGCCAGCAACTGGTCGGCCAGCACGCGCACGTAGATGACCATGGCGCCGCGGTCGCGCATCTCGCCGGCCAGCATCGCGCAATTGCCGGCCACGCGCTCGGCCGGATGCGGTGCCAGCTCGCGTTGTACGTTAAAGTTCTGCAAGTCGATGAGCACCAGCGCGGTGCGGGCGAGTTCGATCGTCAAGTCGCTCATGAATAAATCCTCCTTGGCCCCAAGTATTCAGTAACTGGAAGTTTGGCGGCGCGCGTCCGGCGTGATAAATTTCTCGGATGAAAAAAACCGCCACCGCCCTCGCCTGTTCCCTTCTGACCGCCTGCGCCACGCAGCCGGCCCTCACCGACCTCACCGTCAACTCCGGCGTCGCCCGCAATGCCGACCAGTTGGCCCTGGACTTCGACAAAGCCGACCTGCAGCTGCGCGTGGACCCCGCCAGCCGCAGCATCCGCGGCGATGCCCTGCTGACCTTCGGCACCCGGGCGCCGCTCGAGCGCATCGACCTCGACCTCGACCGCAACCTGCCGATCGACGCCATCGAGGTCGACGGCCAGCCGCTGCCGGCGGCGCGCTGGCGCAATCCCGAGGGCCGCCTGGCGATCGACCTGCCGCGGCGCCTGGAGCCCGGCAAGCAGGTGACGATCCGGGTGCGCTACCACGGCCAGCCGCACGTGGCGAAAAAGGCGCCCTGGGACGGCGGCTTCGTCTGGTCGACCACGCCCGACGGCCAGCCCTGGGTCGCCAGTGCCGTCGAAGGCGAAGGCTGCGACCTGTTCTGGCCCTGCATCGACCACCCGATGGGCAAGCCGAAGCTGGTCGACGAGCACATCACGGTGCCGGCGCCGCTAGTGGCGGCCGGCAACGGCGTCGCCATGGGCGTGACCGACGCCGACGGCTGGCGCACCTGGCACTGGCGCGCAAAAAACCCGAGCACCTACGGCGTCTCGATCAACGTCGGCCCCTACAAGCTGCTGGAAGGCAGCTACGTTAGCCGCTTCGGCAACACGATCCCGCTGCGCATGTGGTACCTGCCGCAAAGCGAAAAAGGCGCACGAGAACTGTTTGCGGAATTCCCGCAGATGCTGGACTTCTTCGAGAGCACGATCGGCCCCTACCCCTTCGGCGACGAGAAAATGGGCGTCGTGGAAACCCCGCACAAGGGCATGGAGCACCAGACCATCAATGCCTACGGCAACGGCTACGCCAAGACGCCCTACGGCTACGACGACCTGCTGCAGCACGAATTCGCCCACGAATGGTTCGGCAACCAGCTGACCAATGCCGACTGGGACGACATGTGGCTGCACGAAGGCCTGGGCAGCTACATGCAGCCGTTGTACATGCAGTCGCTGCGCGGCGACCAGGAATACTTCGCCGCCCTGCTGCAGCAGCGCGCCGCCATCCGCAACAAGGCGCCGATCGTGTCGGGCAAGCCGCGCCGCGAGGAGGACGTCTACGTCATCGAGCGCGGCGGCCCCGGCCAGGATATCTACAACAAGGGCTCGCTGGTGATGCACACGCTGCGCGGCCTGATCGGCGACGACGCCTTTTTCCGCACCGTGCGCGAAGCCGTGTACGGCAGCGCCGACCCGCGCCCCGGCAACTTCACGCCACGCTACGGCACCACGCCGGAATTCATGGCGATCGCCAGGCGCGTGAGCGGCCGCGACCTCGACTGGTTCTTCCAGGCCTACCTGTATCAGGCGGGCCTGCCCGAGCTGCAGGCGACGCGCAGCGGCGACACCCTGCAACTGGCGTGGAAAACCGAAAAGAACACCCCCTTCCCGATGCCGGTCGAGGTGCGCGTGGGACAACGCGTGGTGAGCCTGCCGATGACCGATGGGCGCGGCAGCGTGGCCATCGGCAAGGGAGAAAGCTGGACGCTGGATCCGCATTCGAAGCTGTTGCGGCGCGAGCTGCGGTTCGAGCGGTATCAGCAGTATATGGATGAGCAGAAGAAAAAGAAGGCGGCGAAGTAAAGCCGGCGCGCGACGAATAGTTGGCTTTTGCACGTCGCCCCTGCGAAGGCAGGGGCCCAAGTTCGAGGCATAGCGTAAAACTTGGACCCCTGCCTGCGCAGGGGCGACGTGCTTGTGCCAACGGCATTGCAGGCGTCAGCCATTACTCAAAAGCTGCTCTCCATCGTCATCCGCAACTTCGGCCCGCCCGGATAATCCCAGCGCCGCTTCCGCAGGTTTCCGGCCCCATCCAGGTAAGCGATCGCCGACCCTTCATCCTCGCCCAGGATATTCGCCAGCGCCACCCGCCACTGCAGCTTCGACCCGGCCTTCCACACCACATAGGCATCCAGGTCGCGCCGGGCCCAGGCATAGGCCCAGCGGTCGGCCGCCACCCGTGCCCGCACCGCATCCTTGAAGGCGAAGCTGCCGCCCATGCTCCAGGCACCGCGCCGGTAGTCGAGCGCCAGCAGGGCCGACAGCGGCACCTGCTGCTCCATGCGGTTGTCCGGTCCCGGGATCGCATCGACGCGCGACCAGTTGCGGCTGAGGCTGGCGCGCAGGTCCAGCGCCGGCGCGCCTTCGATCAGGGTTGTCAAGGGGAAGCGCGTCTCCAGATCGATGCTTCGGGTTTCGGCGCGCGCTCCGTTGACCGGGGTCATGACCCAGCGGTCGCCGTCGAAGTACACGCGGTTGCTGGTGTAATTGCCGATGCGGCGCAGAGAGGCACCGAGCGAGACCATGGCCTCCTTGGCCCAGTAATGCTCCCAGGCGGCATCCAGGCCCCAGGCCAGTTCCGGGTGCAGGTTCGGGTTACCCTGGAAATCGGCTTCGGTCGGGCTGTTGTTTTCGTAGGTCTGGCGGCGCGGCAATAAATTGCCCAGGAAGGGCGCCTTGTAAGTGCGGCTGAGGGCGACGCGCAACTGGCTGGCCTGGCCCGCCTCGGCTTTGGCGCCGGGCAGTTTCCACAGCAGTTGGGCGAGCGGACTCCAGACGCTGGAGCGGATCGTGGTCGTGTCGAACACGTTGCCGGAGGCCCGCGTGCGCAGCCCTTCCCAGCGGATGCCCGCGTAGGCCGACAGCGCCGCGCCCAATTTCCATTCGTCCTGCCCGTACAGCGCCAGCCGGCTCAGGTTGACGTGGAAGTGTTCGTCGGGAATGACGCCCGGTACCAGGGGCCGCAGCGTATCGCGTTCGATACGCGTCTCGCGGTGCCGGCTGACACCGCCGTCCCAGCCGACGCTGAGCGCATGCCCGTTGTCGCGTTTGACGGTGTATTTGCCGCTGGAGGTGATGCCGCGTTCGCGCAGGCCGGCCTCGACGCTGTCGTCGGTCACTGCCTGCCCACCGCTGCCATTGCCGCTGCGCAGCTGCAGGTTGCGGCCACCGGCACCCTCCAGCCCCACCCTGGCCTCGATCGTCGATCCGGACGCGAAGGGATGCGTCCACGCCAGCGTCGAGCGCAGCGCCGTATAGTCCGCTTCCATGACGCTGACCAAGTCGGGCACCGGCGGCGGGCTGCCGGCCTCGGTCGCGACCAGCGTGTGAATATGGTTGCGGAAGCGGCTGCCATTGAGCAGGGTCTGCCATCCCAGCGTGTCGCCGCCGTCGAAGGTCCAGTTGAATTTCGGGCTGAAGCCGAAGCGGTTCATGCGGCCATCCTCGGGCATCGCACTGGAACGCCGCAGGATGACGGCGCCGCCGGGCGCCACCGTTTCCTCGGCCGTGGAGACGTGCGGACGCGACAGGCTGTCGTGCTCGGCATTGGCGGCCACCGCATACGAGGACTTGTCGCCGCGGTCGGCCATGTCGAAGGACACGCGCGGTCCCTGGAAATCGCTGGAAGCCAGGTAGCCCAGCTTGAGTTCGCGTTGCGTCTTGCGCACGCTGCGCCGCAGCACGATATTGATGGTGCCGGCGATGCCCTGCGCCGAATATTCCGCCGTCTGCGCGCGCAGCACCTCGATACGCTCGATCAGCTCGGGCGACAGCGCATCCAGGGTGTAACCGGATGGCATGCGCTCGCCGTTGACCAATACCTGCGTATAACCGCCGCCCAGGCCGCGCATCTGCACCTGGGTATCGCGCCCGGTGGTGGTGACCGTCACGCCGGGAATGCGCCGGAACACATCGAGCACGTTGCTGTCGCCATACCGCTCCAGGTCCTGGCGTCCGATCACGATCTTCATGGCGGTATCGTCGCGCCGCGCATCGTAGTCGCTGCCGCTACCCTTGACTTCCACCTGCGGCACCGGCTTCGGCATGTCCGCCTGCTGGGCGTGGGCAAGCAGGGTGGCAGGTGCGAGCGTTGCCAGCATGATCAACTGGCGCTTGTGTAAAGCGGAAACGACAGGCATGTAATCTCCCCGAAACGGATATTGGCACTTGATGGAACAACAATATGCGAGTTCGGCAATGATTACAACGTATACATGGAATTTTATTTACTACTTACTAGTAATTTTTAATACCTTAATGTGGAACACCATGATGTGAACACAAAACAAAAAGCCCCCGGCTAGCGGGGGCTTCGGTCGCTTCGCTTGCGCGAAGCAGGAAATCGGTGCAGCGGCGGCAGCTTACAGCGGCGGGAGGAAACCATCCTTGTAAGGCGCGCCAGCCAGTTCGAGGGCGCGGCGCACTTCCTTGCGGAAGCTTTCCAGGAAACGGCTCAGGCCGGATTTGGTGACGGTCGGGTTCGAAGCGGTGGTGGTAGCATTCATTTGCAACTCCTTGAATTCATTAACGTTCAGCGATGAATCCAGTGTAGCCGCCAGCAAGATATACGTCCAATTTCAATTTCAGAT
>JAKOOD010000553.1 GCA_022701635.1 Burkholderiaceae bacterium
CCACCTTACGCCTTCATCGGTGCCAGCAGGCGGTGCGCCACCGCGTACTGGACCATTTCGGACAGCGAGGTCATGCCCATTTTCTGCATGATGCGGGTTTTATGGGTGCTCACCGTCTTGACCGACAGGTGCAGGTTGTTGGCGATCTCGGTGATCGACTTGCCGCCCACCAGCAGCGAGAAGACTTCGAATTCGCGGTCCGACAGCTGCTTGTGCAGCAGCTGTTCGTTGGGTGCCATGATGTTCAGCGCCAGCTGCTCGGCCACCTCGGTGCTGATGTAGGGACGTCCCGAGGCGACCTTGCGGATGGCGCCGACCAGCTGGGTGCCGGCGCTTTCCTTGGTCAGGTAGCCCTGGGCACCGGCGCGGATGGCGCGCACTGCATATTGCTCTTCCTCGTGCATGGTCAGGATCAGGATCGCCAGCTTGGGCGCTTCGCTGCGTACCTGGCGGATCAGGTCGACACCGCTGCGGCCGGGCATCGACAGGTCCAGCAGCAGCAGGTCGAAGCCGCCCTGGCGCACCAGCGACAGCACTTCGAAACCATTGATGGCTTCGCCAACGATTTCGATGTCGAGCGCACCGTCGAGGATGCGCTTGAGGCCCTCGCGCATGATGGTGTGGTCGTCGGCGATGACAATACGAATCATAGAAGTCCCCAACCATGCGTATGAGTCAATGGCGCATCCTAGCACCTTCAACACGGACTCATGTAAATTTTTTAACGAAAAGTCGTTACCCGGCGGAAATCGCGTGCGCCGGGCCGCGGCCACCGGCTGCGCTCAGGTACCGGGTTCGCGGATCAGGCGGTGCACCAGCACCGGCCGGGTCGTTTGCGACAGTACTTTGTTGGTCACACTGCCGAGCAGCAGCTGGCCCCAGCCGCTACGCCCGTGCGAACCCATGAAGATCAGGTCACACTGTCGTTCCTCGGCAACGTCAACGATTTTCAG
Source organism: Burkholderiaceae bacterium (assembly GCA_022701635.1). Classification (GTDB taxonomy): domain Bacteria; phylum Pseudomonadota; class Gammaproteobacteria; order Burkholderiales; family Burkholderiaceae_D; genus Telluria; species Telluria phyllosphaerae. Next base: position 954 of record JAKOOD010000553.1, read on the forward strand.
CGCTGCGGCGTCGGAAAATGCCGTCAAGCAAGAATGCTTCAAACCGGCTTGCGCCGCCGAGCGCATGATGGAACCCATGTACCCCTCACCGAGATGCCGCATCTGCTCGATGTAGTCTTCTTCGCTAGGGTAGGAGGGCGGGATGATTTCGACGTACACCGGGTACTGGTAGTCGGGAGCGACGAACAGGGCCAGTACTTCGGCACCCATCTGTTTCGCGAACTGGACGCCGGCGCAGGCGGTGTGTTGCGAGACCGCCGAACCGTCAGTGGTGATCAGAATTTTCCGGTACATGCTGAGTTCTCCTCCCAGGTCACGTTACCTCTATTGTAGTGCGCCTTTTCGCGACTGGCGGATCGTAAATGATTGATCTTGCTCAGAGATGTGTTCGCTAATCCGCGTGAAAACAGCAGCTGTCACAACGTCGCACGATAAAAAAATACAACACTTGCTTTGTGAAAATAACTAGAAATGACGTGAAAGATTGTTTCGAAACTAAGTTTACTGAGGCATTCGCAACGGTGCCGTAGCGAAAGATTTACCTGCGGCAACCACGCTGATACACTCGCCGTAATCTTACGCTGTCTATGTACAGACAGCATCCGCACCGACACCGCACAGATCATCGCGACATTTACATTATGGAGAAGCAGGGACTATGACCGACGCCGCTGACGATTTCGACGCCTTATTCGAGGAAGTGGCAGCGCAGCGAGCCAGCGCGCCGGCCGCCGATCCGACACCGGCTCCCGCCGCCCCGGCCGCTGCCGCTGCCGACGACATCGACGACCTGGAGGCCCTGTTCGACCAGATGTCGACCGCCTCCGCCACAGCCACCGCCGTCGCGCCGGCGCCGGTGGTGGCCGCCGTGGCACCCGCCGCTGCAGTTGCCGCCGCCACCGCCGGCACCGAACCGATGGACGAAGCTGAAAAGAACATGTACGAGCGCCTCGGCGGCATCGTGCGTGTGATGCACGACTCGCTGCGCGAGCTCGGCTACGACAAGGCGCTGACCGAGGCCTCGTCGCAGATCGTCGATGCCCAGGACCGCCTGGAATACGTGGCCAGCCTGACCGAGCAGGCCGCCAACAAGGTGCTGAACACCCTGGACGAAGGCATGCCGGCACAGGACGTGCTGTCGAAGCAGGCCAAGGACATGGAAAACCGCTGGGCCGACCTGTTCGCCGGCAAGCTGTCGATCGAGCAATTCAAGACGCTGGCCGGCGATGCGCGCCAGTTCGCCCAGGTGGTGTCCGAAGCGACCGAGGCGGAAAAGGCGCGCCTGCTCGAAATCATGATGGCCCAGGATTTCCAGGACATCACGGGCCAGCTGATCAAGAAAGTGGTGAACATCACCAAGACGGTCGAGAACGAGCTGGCGCAGCTGCTGCGCGACAGCGCACCGGCCGACGTGAAGGAAAAGCTGGCGCAGAAGCAGGCGGTCCAGGAGCAGCCGGTGCAGTTGATGTCGGGTCCGTCGGTGCCGGCTGCGGCGCTGGATCAGGACAGTGTCGATGACCTTCTTGCCGATCTGGGATTCTAATGGATGAAATGCTCAAGGATTTCGTTGTCGAGGCGTTGGATCTGGCGACCAACGTGGAAGAGCATCTGTTGCGCCTCGAACGCGATCCGGACAACAAGGAAACGCTGAACGCCGTGTTCCGCTCGTTCCACACCATCAAGGGTGGCGCGGGCTTCATGGGCTTGCCGGCGCTGGTGGCGGCCTGCCACCTGACCGAGAACCTGTTCGACGCGCTGCGCACCGGCGCCGCGCCGGTCACGCCGGGGGCGATCGAAGCCTCGCTGACGGCATCCGGCTTCGTCGCCGACCAGCTGAACGAGTTGAATAACGGCGCCGCGCCCGAGCAGCTGGCCTCGATGCCGGACGAGCTCGAACGCATGCTGAAAGATGCGATCGCCGGCCTGGATGCGCCGAAGGCGGCGCCGGCGCCGGTAGCGGCACCTGTCGCGGCGCCGGCACCCGTCGTTGCCGCGCCGGTCGCCGCACCCGCGAGCGCCGATGGCCTGGACTGGGAAGCGATGTATGCCGCCGTGGTCCCGGCCGGCACCGCGCTGCCGGCGGCGGCTGCCGCTGTAGCTGGGTCCGTAGCGGCTCCGGCAGTGCAGGCCGCCGCGCCCGCCGCCCCGGCAGCGGCCTCGACGACCGGCGCAGTGGCCGAATCCGCCGCCGCACCGGCCAAGCCGAACTGGGACGGCAGCGAGCGCCGCGCCGCTGAGCCGAAACCGGCCAACGCCGCGCCGGCCAAGGACGAGAGCATCCGTATCGACGCGGTCAAGCTGGACGCGCTGCTGGAAGTGGCCGGCGAATCGGTGCAGGCCGCCAACCAGGCCGCCGTGCTGC
>JAKOOD010000616.1 GCA_022701635.1 Burkholderiaceae bacterium
TGGTAGATCCTGCGGTATTCGTCGTACCAGCTTTCCGGCTGCACGAACGAATGCCGCTCCAGCGGATACGGCGCCAGCTCCCAGTGATCCTTTTTCAGTTCGATCAGGCGCTGCGACATGCGCACCGAATCCTGGAATAGCACGTTGTCGTCGACCATGCCGTGCGCGATCAGGAGGTTGCCCTTCAGGTTCTGCGCATACTCGATCGGCGACGACACTTTATAGGCTTCCGGATCGACGTCCGGCGTATTCAGGATGTTGGCGGTGTAGTCGTGGTTGTAGCTGGTCCAGTCGGACACCGGACGCAGGGCGGCGCCGGACTTGAACACGTCCGGGGCGCGCAGCATGGCCATGAAGGTCATGAAGCCGCCGTAGCTGCCGCCATAGATGCCGACGTTGTTCGGGTCGCCCTGCTGATTGGCGATCATCCAGTTGACGCCGTCCAGGTAATCGTCGAGTTCCGGGTGGCCCATCTGGCGGTAGATCGCGTTGCGCCACTTGGCGCCGTAGCCTTTCGAGGCGCGGTAGTCCATGTCCAGCACCACGTAGCCTTTCTGCACCAGCAGGTTGTTGAACATCTGCTCGCGGAAATAGACCGAATAGCGGTGCGACACGTTCTGCAGGTAGCCGGCGCCGTGCACGAACATCACCACCGGGTAGGTCTTGCCCGGCTCGAGCTGGGCCGGGCGGTACAGCTTGGCCCAGACCGGATCGGCCCCGTGGGTCGACGGCACCGCCACGAATTGCGGCTGGATCCACTCGCGCGCCTTGAAGCCGGCGCTGCGGGTGTCGGTCAGCTTGACGGCCGTGCCGCCGCCGGCCGGCAGGGTGGCGATCTGCGGCGGCAGGTAGGGTGCGGAGTAGTGCACCAGCAGCTGGCGCTGGTCGGGCGACAGGCGGAAGTCTTCGACACCGCCGTCCAGGTGGCTGACTTCGCGCGTGCTGCCGTCGCGCGCCGAGACCGCGCACACTTCATAAGCCACCGGCGTCGCGCGGTTGCACATCATCCAGGCGGTCTGGCCATCGGCCGACCAGGCCACGTCCGACGCTTCCCATTTGCCCTGCGTGAGCGCACGCACGCGGCCATTCGCATCGCGCGTGTACAGGTGGGAGTAGCCGCTTTCCTCGGACAGGTACCACAGCGTGCCGCTGTCCGGCAGCCAGCCGAATTCGTTGTTGTCGTAGTTGACCCAGGCGTCGTCGGTCAGCCGATGCACCGGCTGCAGGGCGGCGCGCGCCAGGTCGACGGTGGCGATCCAGCGGTCCTTGTTGTCGACCGCGCGCAGCATCACGGCGAGATTGGCGCCGTTCGGGCTCCACACCACGGCGTCGCCGCCGAAGCCGATCGTGACCGGGCGCTTGCCCTTCAAAGGCTCGAGCTTCTGGGCGGCGCGCAGCGCGGCCAGCGGGTCGGTCGCGATGCCGGGCAGGACGTCCAGCGACAGGTCCTTGACCTCGCGCGTGGCCAGGTCGACCAGTTTCAGGCCCTGGCCGCGCGGGCTGTTGCGGCCGACGCGGGTGCGCTCGTCCGCGAATTCCTCGTAGCCGCTTTCGGTCACGTACTTCGGCATCTTGCCGACCCGGCCTTTGTCCGCGTCTTTCGGCCCGGTCACCACCAGCAGCCAGCGGCCGTCCGGGGACAGGTGGCTGTTCAGGATCGACAGCTTGTCGCCCAGGTAGACCGGGGCCGGGGCGCGGGTCGGGTCGGCGCGGCGCTCTTCCTCGGCGCGGGCGCGGGCGGCGTCGCGCTCGTCCTTCTGGCGCTTCAGGGTGGCGATCAGGCGCAGCTGCATGTCGCGCAGCGCGTCGGGGTCCTGCACGTTCGGATCCTTGGCCGCACGCACCGAAGCCAGCGGCACCTGCAGGCGTTCGGCGCGGTCCCAGCCGAACCAGTCGTCGCCGATGCGGAACTGGATGCCGCGCTCGTCCTTCGCGTATTGCACGGCGTCGATCTGGGTGCCGTTGGCGCGCCGGATCTGGACCAGTGCGCCGCTCTTCAGGTCGCGCTCGAACAAATCGCCGTTGCGCAGCATGATCGCGTGGGTGCGCTTCTGGTCATAGATGACGGTGGCGCTGTCCAGCTTGCCCAGTTCGGTGTCGTCCACCTTGCGGTTGCGGCCGGCCTTGCCGGCGTCGACGGTCCAGGTGTCGCGCAGCTGGGCGCCGTCGCGCTTCTGCTGATAGAAGACCTGTTTGCCGTCCCAGCGCCACCAGGCGGTGTCGACGGCGGGGCCGATCCAGTCCGGGTTGGCCATGGCCTGGTCGAGGGTGATGGGGGTGGAGGCTGCGGCCGGCAGGGCGGCAAGGGCGGCAAGGATGTTAACGAGTGCGGTAACGGCGGGAGGTCGCTTCATGAGTCAGCAGTGAAGAAAGAACAAGAGTGCTTTCTTTGGCAGAAATTGCAAAAATGCATTCTAGCCTAGCCCATTCAGATGCTGGGGCAAATTCACGGCCCAGAAACGACGACGCCCGGACAATTCCGGGCGCGGGAGAATGCAATGCACGGCTGCAGGGGCAGCCGCGGGACTTACATGTTGTGCAGGTGCGGGTACTCGGCGGTCCACAGTTCCGACGGGGTGGTCGGCGACGGGTTGCGGATGAACATGGCGATGCGGGTGGCGATGGCCAGGGCGGAGATGGAGACGGTGACGATTTCGATGATGGTCATGGTATATATCCTCGATGATTGATTAGGGCGGTCTTATTTCGAAACGATGTTGCGCTTCACGGCTTTGCGGGCGAAGGCGCCGCTGGCCGGGTGGGCGACATCGTGGGCGAACCAGCCGCCGTGGGCGGTGTACAGTTCGATCGCGAAGCCGCGGACGGTGCCGAGGATATCGGCGAGCTGGTGGCGCAGACCTTTGCTCTGTGCCTGGGTGATGGTTGCGGTGTTCATTGCATTCTCCGTGGATTTCCTGTGTTGTTGCGGTGCAGTATAGGGAAACCTTCGTTATAAATGAACTTTTAGTTTGTGATGTTTACCATGCGTTTTATGAATATTTTCTTCAAGGCAATTATTGCTCGTTCTTAGCGGAGACATGCGAATGCTGTATATCTGCTGCGTTCGCCTGAGTGTCGCCTCACGCCTCTGGCCCGGAACTTGCATATTTCAGCGGCATGAAACCGCCATCCCAGCGCACCCTGCGTATCGTCGTCGTCAATACCGTGCCGGACCACGGCGCGGGCACTCAGGCAGCCGACGCCCAGGCGCAGCGCAACACCGCGCTGCGCATTGGCCTGCTCGAGTCCGGCTACGACATCGTGGCCTCGCTGCCGGCCGATATCTTCCTGCCCGAGCGGATTGCCCAGATCCAGCCGGACATGATCATCATCGACAGCGAATCCGACGCGCGTGACGTGCTCGAACACATCGTGATCGCCACCCGCGACGAGCCGCGCCCGATCGTCCTGTTCACCGACCACCAGACGCCGACCAGCGTCGACGCGGCGCTGGCCGCGGGCGTGTCCGCGTATATCGTCGACGGCTTGCATGCCGAGCGGGTGAAGCCGGTGCTGGACGTGGCGCTGGCGCGTTTCAGGCGCGAGCAGAAGCTGCTCGACGAACTGTCCGACACCCGCCGCCAGCTGGCCGAGCGCAAGCTGGTCGAGCGCGCCAAGGGCGTGCTGATGGCAAAGAACCGGCTGACCGAGGAGCAGGCCTACCAGCGGCTGCGTACCATGGCGATGAACAAGAAATTGAAGCTGGCCGAGATCGCGCAGCGGGTGCTGGATGTCGAGGATTTGTTGTGACGCCCGATGCGTATTAACGCTATTTATCCAGGTACAAGCAGCACGTCGCAGGGCGACGCTCGTGCGTTGCAGGCGGGGCATACTATATATAAGGACGTTTCATGACAGCCGCATTCGTAGCCGGATCCGACCGACCGGAAAAGACCGTCATCAAGGTCGGCTTCATGCCGCTGACCGATTGCGCGTCGCTGGTGATGGCGTCGGTGCTGGGGCTCGACGAGAAGTACGGCATCCGGCTGGTGCTGAGCCGCGAGCACTCCTGGTCCGGCATGCGCGACCGCCTCGTCAAGGGGGAGCTCGATGCCGCCCACGTGCTGTATGGCCTGGTGTATGGCGTCGAGATGGGCATCGGCTGCGCCGCCACCCCGATGGCGGTGCTGATGAATTTGTCGCGCAACGGCCAGGCGATCACGCTGTCGAAGGCACTGGCGCAGCAGGGCGTGACCAGCCTGGAAGCGCTGGCCACCCTGGTGCGCAAGGGCAACCGGCGCT
>JAKOOD010000199.1 GCA_022701635.1 Burkholderiaceae bacterium
GGTACGACCGCATCTGGGCCTACAGCTGGGACCACTTCGTCGACCACGACTACGGCGCCTGGTACCGCATCCTGGGACCGGCCAACCAAAAGCTGACCGACGAGAAAAGCCCGGCCGGCAAGGTCGACTATCACACGATGGGGGCGTGCTACGAGGTGCTGAACGTGCTGGACAAGTAAGTCCGGCTTACTTTTTCTGGCTGAACAGGCGGAAGGCGGCACGCGCATTCGCCTTCACCGCGTAATCGATCTTCGCGATCTGCTCTTCCAGTGCCTCGGCCAGCACGCTCGAGGGGCTGGGCGGCGGCAGGTGCAGGTGGGCGTCGGCTTCGCCGTATTCGCGCTGGATTTCCATGCCCGCCTTCTTGGCGATGTGCATCATGGTGCGGTTCGAGGACAGGCACTGCATGTACAGGGTGTCGACGTCGACATTGCGGCAATGGGTGGCGGCGCGCTCGAACAAGCGCGTGCCGACGCCCTGCCCGCGCGCCGATGTCGACACCGACACGCCGAACTCGGCCACCTTTTCCTTGTCGGTGTAATGGATGCTGTCCGGGTGCGCTTGTTTCGACGTGACCGCCAGATGGCCGACGCCGACCAGCTGGAACACGCGGTTGTACACGCCGAACACGATGTCCCTGGCGAAATCGAGCTTGGCCACGTAGGCTTCCACGCGCTCGTCGGGCAGCATGCTGCCGAAGCGCAGCAGGCGGTCGCTGCTGTCGAGGGCCATGAAGTGGCGCAGGACGCGGCGGCGGTCGCGTTCGCTCAAGGCCTTGACCAGCACCGGCTGGCGGCCGGGCTTGCCCTTCAGACTTTTCAGCCAGCGGCGGAGGGGGTTGTCCTGCGATGTCATGGGGTGGGAAGGTTTTGTGCGGTGCACCAATCCTACCATTGTAATGGATTGGTACCAGTCCGTCGTTTCCGACGGTTCAGTCGCGCACATCCCCCAGCGCCGCCTTGACTGCCGCTACCCTGGCCGCATGCACCGCTTCCGGAATGCGCGCCTTGTCCTCGGCGAAGCGTGCCGCGACCTCGCCCGCATTCACGGCGCGCGCCGCCGCCAGCGCGTTCAGCAAGTACGCCCCCTGCGGATAGTCGCGATAGCGCATGTCGTGGGTTTCGTGCCCGCGCCCGCGCGCGTCGCATTCGGATGCCAGCAGCATCTGGGCGAAGCGCTCCGGCTTGCGGAAGGCGTCGCAGCGTTCGAACAGGGTCACGATGGTCTGCGGCCGCAATGCCATGGCGCGGCTGACGTTGCCGTGCTCGCGCGCGGTCATGACGGCCAAGTCACGACAATCGGTCGGCACGCGCAGGCGCTTGCATAAGTCGGTGATCAGGCGCGGCCCCATGCCTTCGTGGCCATGGTGCTTGGGCCAGTGTTCGGCCGGCGTCACGCCCTTGCCGAGGTCGTGCATCAGGGCGGCAAAGCGGATCGGCAAGTCGAAGCCGCGCTCGGCCGCGTAGTCGATCACCAGCATCATGTGGACGCCGGTGTCGACTTCCGGATGGTGCAGCGGCGGCTGCGGCACGCCCCACAGCGCGTCCAGCTCGGGCAGGATGCGCGACAGGGCGCCGCAATCGCGCAGGACCGCAAACATGCGCGACGGTTTTTGCTCCATCAGCCCGCGCGACAGTTCCTGCCACACGCGTTCCGGCACCAATGCATCGACCTCGCCCTCGTCCACCATCGTGCGCATCAGGGCATTGGTCGCGTCGGCCACGCGGAAGTCGGCAAAGCGGGCGGCGAAGCGCGCCAGGCGCAGGATGCGGACCGGGTCTTCGGCAAAGGCCTCGGAGACGTGGCGGAACACGCGCTCCTGTAAATCCTGCTGGCCGCCGTAGGGGTCGACGATGCTGCCGTCCTCGGCACGCGCCATCGCATTGATGGTGAGATCGCGCCGGATCAGGTCATCCTCCAGCCTGACCTCGGGCGACGTGTGGAACACGAAGCCGTGGTAGCCCGGCGCCGTCTTGCGTTCGGTGCGCGCCAGCGCATATTCCTCCTGCGTCCGCGGGTGCAGGAAGACCGGAAAATCCTTGCCGACCGGACGGAAGCCTTGGGCAATCATTTGCTCCGGGGTGGCGCCGACCACGACCCAGTCGTGGTCCTGCACCGGCAGCCCCAGCAATTCATCGCGCACCGCGCCGCCGACGACATAGATCTGCATCGGCATCAGTCCGGCAAGTCGTCTTCGTGGCCGGCGGCGATCTCGGTTTCCTGCAGCGCTTCCTCGACCCAGCGTGCCACCGCCGGATGGGCCTGCATGCGGTCGCAATACGCCTGCAGCGCCGGCGCCAGCGCCACGCCATAGGTTTTGAAACGCATCACGACCGGCGCATAGAAGGCGTCGGCAATCGAGAAATCGCCGAACAGGAAGCGGTGGTGGCCGAAGCGCGCCAGGCACTCTTCCCAGATTTCGCAGATGCGGCCGATGTCGGCCTGGGCGCCCGGCGTGCGGCCGCGGCCCGGCAATTTCGCCTTGATGTTCATCGACATCGCCATGCGCAGGTCGGGAAAACCGGAATGCATCTCGGCCACGACGGCGCGCGCCAGGGCACGCGCCGCCACGTCTTGCGGCCACAAATGTTTATCGGGAAATTGCTCTGCCAAGTATTCGCAAATCGCGAGGCTGTCCCAGATCGTCATCTCGCCGGCCAGCAGGACCGGCACCCGGCCGGCGGCCGAGAAGCGCGCGATGTTGGCGAAGGTATCGGGCTGATCCAGCAGGACGCGCACTTCGGTGAACGGAATGCCGGCCGCCACCGCCGCCACCCACGGGCGCATCGACCACGACGAGTAATTCTTGTTGCCGATGACCAGGGTCAGGCCGGCCTGGCGGGCCTGGTCGAGGGTTTGCGTGAGCGTCGGGTCGAGTTCGATTGTCTGCATGGCGCGCTGGGCTTTCGGGTCTGGATGCGGTCTTCAAGTTAGCGTCCGGCGCGGGCGCGCAGGACGTCGATGCGGCCGGTCGGCGACAGATACTGCGGCGCGACGGCCTCGAGCGCCGTGAGCTTGATTCCCAGCGCCTCGGCTGTCAAGACCTGCATAGACGGATTTACAACGTTATTGACGACATTATCGACTTTCATCGAGTCCAGGTTGTCGCGGCTGATCAGCGGCGTACCGGGCAACAGTTCGAAGAACATGGCCTGCAGCCGCGCCAGGCCGTCCGGCAGCCCGATGACTTTGCGCTCGTGGCCGCTGTAGCGTCCGGCCAGGTGCACCAGCTCGGCCAGGGTGTAGACGCCCGGCCCGCCCAGCTCGACAGTCTTGCCGGCCGTGTGGCGATCGAACAGCGCGCGCACGAAGGCGTCGGCGACGTCGCCGACATACACCGGCTGGAAGCGCGCCCTGGCGCAGGCCAGCGGCACGACCGGCACATGGCGCTGCAGCTTTGCAAACATGTTGAGGAAATTGTCTTCCTCGCCGAACACCACCGAAGGACGGAAGATCGTCGCCGCCACCGCCGGGTTGGCGGATGCGGCGCGTTCGCCGTCGGCCTTGGAACGCTGGTACATCGACGGTCCCTGCGGAT